>JAITRZ010000060.1 GCA_031288185.1 Coriobacteriales bacterium | reverse complement strand
CACTCCGTGTGCTCGGCCCGCTCAGCTGCAAACGTGCCACTGGCACGTTTGCTTAACGCTTCGCGCCCTCTCGGGTTCGAATCCCCGAAAGGCGCAAACATAAAGCAGGTCAAAACCCGTAAAATCCATAGACAAACAACTGGCGGAGGGATGGGGATTCGAACCCCAGAGCCCGGGACTACCGGACTAACGGTTTTCAAGACCGCCGCTTTCAACCGCTCAGCCATCCCTCCGCGGCAGGCAAGGATTATACCATCTACGCGTGTAAGGACGATATGCCCCTTTTCTTGTCCGCATAAATCGTGAGCAAGGTCACAGCAAACGGCTGGAATGATGGCAGGAGGGTTGCTGTTGCCGCACCATCCCTTACCTTGGGAGTTTGTACAGACAGCAATCGCAGCGCTGATTCTATCGCTCACCAGCGCCATGGTGTATCGGGCATCCCCTGCGCGTTCACCCCCCGTTGGCCTGGCGCGACTCGTCAGCCGGGATATTGTCAAGCGGTGGCCTGTCAGCCGGCATCTTGTCAAGCAGCGGCCTTTCTGCCAGGGTCTGTTCCAGAAACGCTAGACGCGTTTCGGCCTTTTTTAGATTGCGCATGATGCTAAAGGCATAGCCAAAAAAAATCAGCAACAACAGCGCATAGGCCGCGATAAGGTAGGGGGCCGAGGGGATGATCGTGCTGTAGATCTCTGCCAACAGATCATTCATGGGTGTTTGTCCTTTCTAACCATTCATTCACAAGCGCTCATCCTTTCTAACCATGCATTCACGTATGCTCGCCCTGCCGATCTTTCCAACAAATCATTCATGCATGTTCGCCCTTTCTAACATATCATTCATGAGCGTTCGCTCTCCTGGCCTTTCCCAATCCTCCGTGCTTTCCAAACCGCCTAGTGCTTCTCATCTGTTGCAACCTTGCCCATCCGTTGCAGCCTTGCTCATCGTGCAACCTCATCGTGCAGCAGTTCTGTAATGGCTTCAACGCGCTGGCTTAGACGCAGCTGGCGCAGGCGCAGGCGATAGAGGGAAAAGCCGGTTAGCAGCATACCAACCATCACTACTGTCACGGTTAAACCCATATCCGCGCTCATGCCGCCCTCGCGCAAAACCACCGGGTGGATACTGGAGGGAATCAGGCGTGTGGTCATATAACAAATTGGCACATCTACCAGCGCGATAATACTGATAACGGCGGCGTACGTGGCGCGACGCTCCAACTCATCAATGGCATTGCGCAGGACAAAGTACGCGATCACAATGATGGTTAGGATAAGATAGGTGGTTAGACGGGGATCCCAGGTCCACCAGACACCCCACTCAAAACGCGTCCACATCTCACCAGTTGCCATCGTGGCCAACACAAACACCAGGGCTAGTTCCATGCCCACTCTGGCGCGCAGGTCAAATCCCTGGTCTCTGGTCATCAGATAGCGCAGGCTAAAATAGCCGGCAAAGGCCAGGGCTGCAAACGAAACCAGGGCGACCGGCATATGGAAATAAAATATCTTTTGGGACAGAAGGAGCCTGTTGGACACCATGCTGTTGCCTATCAACTCTACCCCGTCTACCGCCGCTCCGTTAACGGGGGCGGCAAAAAGAAAAGCCATGAGAAAGCCGGCGGTGACCAAAAACGCACCAAGCGCAAGCAGGACGGGAAGCACTTTGTCAGGCCAGGAGATGGCAGACATAAAAGCACCCGGTGATTGTGCTGAGGTGACAGGTGGTTGGCCAGAGCTGCCGGTTGGCTGTTGCGCCTTTTGGTTGTGGACAGCAGGCTCACGCAGGATACGGGGCTTATCGTGAGTGAAAGGCCGGGCCTTGGCAGAAGGGGGCGTTTTCTTGCGGCTCATGTTCCTCTGTTCTTTCATGGGGCATCACCCTTGTTGGCAGTCAACCGTTGTGGCGCTTGCCGGTGATAGGGTGCGGCAGCGGCTTGAAGGCGACGGTTGCAGCCGGTTGCAGTCTAACACGCTCAAGCACTTATTACAAAATCATACAAAGCCCAACCTATCAAAATCATGATAAGGTCATAACCACCGGCCAATGCCAACGATACGGAGAAGGTCTGCATAAAATCCCCCGCCCCTATGAGTACCGCTGAGGTCGCCGCGGCGCAGGCATACAACAGTGGAAATATCAGGGGGATAAACAGTACGGCCAGCATAACATCCCTGCCGCGAGTGTTGGCGGTGATGGTCGCAAGCAGCGTACCAACGCCGGCGATACCCAGCGTTCCCACAAACACTGGTGCAATAAGCAACCAACTGCTGGGTGCTGGCGTGGTTAAGGTTAGAAAGAAGAAATAAAACAGCGGTAGTGTGATTATCTCAACAATCAACAGAAAGAGCAAATTAGAGCTGGCTTTGGCTAGAAATATCACTGACCTGTCCATCGGCACCAGCAAAATACCTTCCAAACTACCCTGTTCCTTTTCGGCCGCGAACGAGCGGTTGAGACCCAGCAACGAGGTAAATATAACCAGCGCCCAAAACAAGCCGCCGCTCATTTGCAGAATGTCAAAGGCGCGCTCAGTCTGAGCCAAAGCCGCGCCATAGACAATCAGCACCAGAAGGGCATAGATGCCCATTGATGAAAGCATCTCCTTGCTGCGAAATTCGCGACGCAGGTCTTTTCCTATAAGGATGCGGTAATGCGCAAACGCTGAAGGACGGCCCGCCATGTCTACACCATTTCCACGGCGGCGGTTTGCAGGTAGCTTTGCGTGAAGTCGGCCAGGGCAAAACGGTCTTTTTCTCCAAAAGCCATAACCTGCCCCTGGGCCAAAAGCAGGATATGGGTAGCAAGCTCAAATCCCTGCTCGAGGTCATGGCTAACCATCACAAAAGTGCGGTTTTGACGCGCCTGGTTAATCAGGCTGTCAAATACCCGCATCGCTCGTGCGTCCAAGCCAGAATAGGGCTCGTCCATCAGCACCAACTCAGGGTCATGAATCAAAGCTCGCGCGATAGCTAGTCGCTTGGTCATGCCGTGAGAAAAACCGCGCACCCTATCCATGCGGCGATGGTTTAGTTCAACGGCTGCCAACATCTCTAAAGCGCGCTCATGTGGGTTTGCTACGCCGTAAAGACGCGCCGCAAACAGCAGGTTTTCCTCAGCAGTCAGGTCGGGATAGAGCATAGAATTATGAGAAATCAATCCGATAGTGCCACGAGCCTGTTCCGGCTGCTCCCTAACGTCGATGCCGCATAAGCGTACGCTTCCTGCATCGGGACGCAACAGCGTGGAAAGTACGCGCAAAAGGGTGGTTTTACCGGCTCCGTTAGCCCCAAAAACCGCCAGAAAAGCGCCTTGAGGCAGCGTAAAAGTTATGTTGCTTAGGGCGTGGCGGTTACCAAAGCGCTTGCTAAGCTCTAAAACCGCAAGGGCGGCGTGTGGGGATGAGATGGTAGCATCGTCGTGTGCGGACGAGGTGGGAACCGTGTCAGAGTTGGTGTATGTGGACAAGGTGGACACCGTATCAGGGTTGTTCCGTGTCTGTCCTGGCCTCGGTGTTTGCAGCAGTATCTACTGCCCGGCGCCTGCCCAGCGCAGCTAGGGCCGTGCCTATCATCAACAGGCCAAAACCAATCCACACCAGCGAGATCAGCGGATTAACACGTACATCCATTGAGTAATCACCCTGGGCATTAACGCCACGATACACAACAAATAAATCCTGGTCAGGAAAATTAATCACGCTGGCAAGCAATTTTTGTTGTTGCGTGACAGTAGCCAGCTGCACCGCAGGGTTTACCTGCCCCACATACGTGTCGCCTCGGTAGACGTCAAATTGAAGGGCATAGAGAATATCGCTGCCATTTTCCAGCTCTGTAATCGAGTTGGACGTATAGGTAAGGGTGTAATCCCAGATTTTTAGATTCTGCTGCGTGCCGTCAATCTCAGGGTCATAGCTGAGATAGTCAACCTTCTCTACCACATACATCGACGAGCCAATCAAACCCACCAAAATAACGGCCATGGCCAGGTGCGCCAGAAAACCGCCGTAGGTTGCGGCGCGGCATCTGAACATCCCCAGGGCCGCCGCAAGCAGGCTCCTGCCCTGTGTTTTCTGGAAGGCGCGAATTCCGCGCGCCAGCATGAACAGCGAGTTGAAAAATAACAGGCTGGCAACCAGAAAGCCCAGGAGCGTGAGGCCCAGGTAATACCAGGAAGGGCCGTAATCTGTAACCGTAGCAGCACGGGCGCCGGAAGTGGCAACCGCGTCATACATCGGAAGCAGGTTGGTGATGAAATAGATAAGCAACAGCGCAAAAAGAGCCAGCGCGCCAATACCCGGAGCACGAGCGCGTCGCCAAAACTGTTGACCTTCAGTCTTTTTCCACGCAAGCAGGGGACAGACGGCGATAATCAGGCAATAGGCAATGCCCAGAGGACGCGCAATTGTGTTATATGAGCCGGCAGAAAAAGACTGTCCGCCAAATGGCAGCCAGGTTGGCAGCGCGCCAGAAACAGTTAGGTAGGCAAGCAATAATGTAAAGAGAAGGATAGCGACATTGTTAAAATAGTAAGCCGCGTTCTTTGACAGCAAACTGTCGATATGGTCGCTTGCGCCCACAGGCGCAAAGTCGCGCCAACGCAGGGCAAGCCCCACCACACCGGCCAGTGTCGATACCACAATGAGCAGCAGAAATATCGAGAGCGAAACCGTGTCACCGGCAAACGCATGTACTGACTGCACAACTCCTGAACGGGTGATGAACGTGCCCAGGATAACAAAAGAAAACGCGATGCAGGCGCAAAACACCGACCAGCGCTTGAAGGCACCACGTTGGCGATAGACGGTAAAGCTGTGAACAAGCGCGATGCCTATGAGCCAGGGAAGCAGACTGGCGTTTTCTACCGGATCCCAGCCCCAGTAGCCTCCCCATCCCAATACAACATAGGCCCAAACAGCACCAAGGCCGATGCCAATGCCCAAAAACAGCCAGGAGAGCAGGGTATAGCGCGAGGCGCGGATAACCCAGGTCTTGGAAGAATCGTTCACTATCAGCGCGGCCAGCGCATAGGCAAAGGGAATGGTAAGCCCAGCATAACCAATGAAGGTGGTCGGAGGATGAATGGCCATAGCCCAATGCTCCAACAGGGCGTTCATTCCCCACAGTTGAGCGCCGTTGGTAAGGTTGCCCGCCGTGTCGAAATAGGACGCGGCCATAGCTACAAAGGGTATGTTGGTTTCTGAAAAAAGCAGGATGCCCACAAAGGCCGCTAAAACCAACTGGGAGACAAACAACGCCATGTTGTCCAGCGCGGCAAGAATTTTCATATTGCGCAAAGCCAATACAGTGGTGAAAAGGGCAATCAACCAGGCCCAGAGCAACAGGGAGCCTTCGCGTCCGCCCCAAAGGCCCGCAAGTTTGTATAACAAGCCAGAAAGGCCCTCAGCATTGCTGCGATATTCAACCACATATTGAATGGAGGTGTCTCCAGTCATGAAGCAAAAGATCAGCAGGCCGCAACAAAACGTCAGAGCCACAGACGCGCAAAACGTAGCGATATGGCCGCCCCACAGTAAGGTCTCGGCGCTATCACGTGGGCCCTTGAGACCCATAAGGTGACCCACCAACAAACAGAGCAATGAAACCGCGACGGCCGCGAAGGCAACCAGTAACCCTATCAGACCAAAAAACGCCATCGGTTATTCCTCCAGCGCAACAACGGTCGCGTTAAATCTGAGGTCGGAGTCAAGTGTACCGGTCAACACCAACGCGCAGTTGTCTTGGATCTCATCAAACAGAGCCCCGTCAAAAACTACGATGAGTTCTGTGCTTTCCTGGGGGTCAACCAGAACAAAGCGCGCGTCCTGGCCAGCGGGCCTTAAACTACCAGCCTTCATAGCCCCCGCTACCCTCACCGGTTTGTTGATGACACTGTCGCCATAGTTAAGCAGAGCCTGCACACTCAGGGCACTGGTGGCATTTTCATACTTGGACGGACACTTGGTTACCAGCTCGCTGGCCTGCAAGACACCGTCAGCGTCTATCTTGCCGGTGCAGATAGCCTCAATACCATTACCAAAAGTAGCAGATACAGCACCTGCGTAAGAAACGGACAACCGGGTAGAAACCTTTTCTGTAGGATCATAGAGAGTAAACGTCAACACCGTTCCGGTGGTGGTAAAGGAGTTTTCAACAACATTGCCAGAAACTTGCACCCGCTGGTTTTGATAGGAACCCTGCGCGGCCTCGGCCACAGAAAGCACTCGGGCAGCGCCAGAGCTACCAACGATGGCCAAAACCACAATCACAATGATGACGATGAGGCCGGTAGCGACCACCAGGCGCCTTCTGGCTCTTGTATTCACGTACACCTCCTTAAGGGGGTACAACGAAAGAGCCCACCAAGGCGTCGCGAGGCGCGCCTGGTGGACACCATTCTTATACTGCGCGTTATGCTGCTCGTATGCTAACGATCAGGTCAAGCGATAGTTTGCGCGATGCGTCACTAGGTGACACCTTTCACGCGATGCGTCGCTAGGCGACACCTTCCAGCTTCTTGGCCTGAGCTACCGTTAACCAACCTTCGGGAATTACCGAGTCGCTGTGACACTGCGTACAATAGACAACAGACTGACGGTGTGCCTTGTGGCATTCAGAACAGGCGATCTCGCCGTGTTGCCATGCATGGGGATTACGTTTCATGTCGGCCGTTTGCTCGCGCAGCTCCTGACGCGTCAGATTATGGCAACTTGCATTAAGGCAAAACACATCGCCTTCCAAACCACGCGCTTTGGTCAAATCATCGTCGTCGCGTTCAGGCAGCGGATACTCATAATTGCCAGAAATCCAATTGGTCGCTTCTGTTATCTGCTCGCCTATATCCGGCACATGGCAACTTAGGCATTCCGCGTCCGCGCCGCCTTCTTCTATGGGCTGCTTATGCGTAACCACCAACATACCGTGGGTGTCAGACACTTCATTGCCATACTTATCAACGCCAGCGGCATCCAGTTCATTGTTCCAGGTATCCAAATAGGTATCCATGGGCGTATGACAGATGGCATTACAGAAGCTGGGTTGCTCATGCCATACCCAAAGGCCAGCTCCAGCGGCCACCACCACAATAGCTACAATGCCAAGGACAATAGGCCATTTCTTCTGCCTCTTTTTCCTGGCCGGTTCTGGCGACGGTGCTTCGCTGTCCTTACCAGCCGTACTTTGAGGGGGAGTTTGAGTTGTATCAGTAGTTGGGGATGTGGTTTGTGGCTTCTTAGGAGCTCCGCCAGAGCCTGAAGGAGCGTCTTGATTGGCTGCCTCGGCTCTGAGCTTTTTGTCACTCATCTTTTAGGTACCGCCTTTCGTGCCTGTTTCCGGTTTGTACTCCCCCACTGTGTGGTCTTCGCGCGCAAGTTTCCAATCATAACGCCTTTGGATACGCGCCCTGTCTCTCTGCGCGCAGAAAGACAGCCATCGTTGGTAGGTTGTCACGCAAGCAACACGGTACTCTCCGCGCAGAGGCACACTCTCGGTGCGCAGAAAGGATTATTATACTACATACCCAATAAAAGCTATCACCCAAAACGGGGGAAATTCACCGGGAAATTCCAAGTTTGCCCTCACAAGCAAAGAAGGGAGGGAGAAAAACGGGAGGCAGTTGAGATGGAGCAAGGGGGTCGACAGCGTGGAGGTTTTAGATTATTGCCGTGTCCCGTTTTATCCTGCGTGTCCCGTTTTATCCTCCTTCGTTCTGCGTTGTCCTGTTTCGGCCTCTTTTGTCCTGTCTTGCCGTAACAGCTGCTCAAGAGCAGCAATGCGCACGCAGAGCGTAAATATCTTACTAGCCTCCTCCAGTGCAGGCAGCGTGGGATAGGTGGGCGCGATGCGTATGTTGGCATCCTGGGGATCCTGCCCATAAGGATAGGTGACCCCGGCCGGTGTCAAGGTCACGCCAGCGGCGGCGGCCAGTTCAACAGTACGGCCTGCCGTACCCAACAGGCCGGTAAAGGAGATAAAGTAGCCGCCATCGGGTCGCGTCCACGTGCCAATGTCAAGCCCGCCCAGGGAGTTGTCCAACTCCCTTAACACCACGGCAAACTTGGGGCGCACCAGTGCGGCGTGTTTGGCCATATGGGCGTATACCGCTTCAATATCCGGCAAAAACAGGCTATGGCGTTTCTGGTTTAGCTTGTCCGGGCCAATACTGCGTAGACCCAGCCGCTTAGCAATGTCCTGTAGATTATTCTGAGAGCTGGATAGGGCGGCAATGCCGCCACTGGCAAAGGTTATCTTTGAGGTGGACGCAAACTGATACCATAGGTCAGGATTGTGGTGGTGCTCACATCGATTGCGGATGTTGGCCAGGCGAATAGGGGACGCAAAATCATGCACCGCATAGGAGTTGTCCCAATACATGCGAAAATCCTGGGCAGCCGGGCGCAGGGCTGCCAGTCTGTCCACAATGGCATCAGTATAAACCACGCCACTGGGGTTAGAAAATTTGGGTACGCACCAGATACCCTTCACAAGCGCATTGCTGCCAACAAGGCTTTCCACCTTATCCATATCTGGGCCGTCTGAGTTTAGGGGCACGCTAATCATTTCGATGTCAAAATAAGCACAAATAGCAAAGTGACGATCATAACCGGGCACGGGGCAAAGGAACTTGGGCCGAGAGTCAAGGCGCTGCCAGGGCGTTGAACCCAAAACACCGTGGCTCATTGCCGCACTGACAAGGTCAAACATCAATGCCAGTGAAGAATTGCCGCTTACCACTACGTTTTTAGCCGGCACCTCCATAATAGCGCCCATCAGTTCCTGGGCTTCGGTAATGCCCAAAAGTTCGCCGTAATTGCGCAGGTCGTCAGGCTGACCGGCCCTTAGTTCCCGCGACAGGATGGCACAAGTGTCAGATGAAGAACCGGCAGCGTGGGCGGGAAAATCCAACAAGGGCATCGACAAATCCAGTTGCTCCGGCGACGGCTTGCCCCTGGCCATGTTCAAGGTGAGGCCCCGCTGTTGAAAGACACAGTAGTGATCGCGCAGTTGTTGTAACTCACGCGCCAGTTCAGACGCTGATAAATCCTGATACCTGCTCATCTTGCCTGCCTATCTTGCGGACGGCCCGCTGTCTTTGGGTTCTGAACCACCAATTTTGAGCCCCCCAGCCACCCATCCGCGATACAGCAACGGAAAGGGGCCGGCGAAGTGACTATCGTATCATCATACGGTATCATCAACGCCTGCGAGTTGCTTTGGTATGTTAGTTGATTGGGGGTGGTGCGACCAGAAAGAGGTCTGCGCCAACACGTACGCGGGCACTCCAGGATCCCCTATCCGCGCGGCCAGAGAGAAAGGACCTGTGCCTATGCCTATGCAAATGAACGACATCTTTGTGCTATCTGCGATGATGCTTTATATTCTGATTATTCTTGCGATTTGCTTCTTTTATGCTCGTCGTTCAAATCGCTCTTCAGATGACTATTTCCTGGGCGGACGCAAGCTCGGACCCTGGGTAGCGGCCATGAGTGCTGAAGCCTCGGATATGAGTGGCTGGCTTTTGATGGGGCTGCCCGGTGTAGCTTATTTCTTTGGCGCCAGCGATGCCGTCTGGACCGCCGTTGGCCTGGCGCTAGGCACCTATCTAAACTGGCGACTGGTCGCGCGGCCGCTGCGCAAATACTCAGAAAAAGTTGGCGCCATTACCATTCCGGATTTCTTTTCCAACCGCTTTGATGACCGCAGAAAGATACTTATGACCGTGGCTTCACTGCTGATCCTGGTATTCTTTTCTATCTATGTGGGTTCCTGTTTTGTGACTACCGGCAAACTTTTCAACGCCCTGTTTGGCTGGCCGTATTTCACGATGATGGTGGTTGGCGGCATCTTTGTATTTTTCTACACCCTACTGGGCGGCTTTCTGGCTGAAAGCGTGAGCGATCTGCTCCAGGGCTTTGTCATGATCATCTCACTGCTGATTGTCTTGATTGGAGGCATCACCATGGCCGGAGGCGTTGAGGCCGTCATGGCCTTCGTGCAGGCCATCCCTGGTTTTGGCTCCCTCGTTCAGATGGCCAATCCAGAACTGGACGCCAATCAGACACAGGTGATCATCGCCGGCACGCCACAGTTTGCCGAGCCCACAGAATATGGCCTTATCACCATCATCTCTACACTAGCTTGGGGCCTTGGCTATTTTGGTATGCCCCAGGTATTGCTGCGCTTCATGGCCATCCGTTCAACAAGGGAAATCGCCCACTCTCGCCGCATCGCCACCACCTGGTGTGTGATTTCGCTGGCTGCGGCAGTAGCCATTGGACTGGTGGGCCGCACGCTGCTGCCTACGGCTCTGCTTACCGCCAGCTCCGCTGAGACCATCTTCATTTCCCTTACCACCATGCTGATGCCGGCCTTCCTGGTGGGTATTATGATGAGCGGCATCCTGGCCGCTACCATGAGCTCCTCAGACTCCTATATGCTGATAGCGTCCTCGGCCATAGCGAAAAACCTTTTTAGCGGCCTGTTTAAAAAAGACGCAACAGATCGCCAGATAATGGTTGTCGCCCGCGCCACGCTGGTTGCCATCCTGGTGTTTGGCATCTTCATAGCCGCCGATGAAAACTCTTCAATCTTTCAGGTTGTGGCTTACGCCTGGGCCGGTTTTGGCGCCGCCTTTGGCCCGGTAATGCTCTGCGCGCTGTTTTGGCGTCGCGCCAACCTGCCCGGCGCCCTGGCTGGAATGCTCGCAGGCGGAGCCACCGTCTTTATCTGGCGAAACCTGGTAAAACCCCTGGGAGGTGTCTTTGGTATCTATGAACTGCTGCCGGGTTTTGTCATCGGCCTGGCGGCGTTAGCGCTGGTTAGCCTGCTCACCAAACCTCCATCCAGGGCGGTACTGGCCAACTTTGACAGTTACAAACAGCTGGACGTTTAACTACCTGCGATCTTACCAGCCAGCCGTTGAAGACGCAGGTGGGCCCTCAGGCATCCAGGGCCACTTCAGAACCCTGTCCAATAAAGCCGCTGGTCTCCTCTGGCGGACTGCCGCCCTGTCGTTCTTGTGGCCCAAAGGTACCGCCTGCTTCCGGGGGACTTTCGCCCCTTCCCTGGGGGCCAAAGGTGCCGCCGCCGCCCCTTCCCTGGGGGCCACCACCAAACATACCGGTGCCGTTGTAGGCGCTGACGCTGCCATCAGCGGCTACGGCCGCCACTGGCTCACTCAGGGTAAATTCACAGAGCAGGCTTGCGCCCGTCAAGCTACCACTGGTGCAAAAATCTCCCAGTTCCTCAGCCACGGTGCCGGCTGCCACCACCTCGCCGCCAATCATGAAACTATAGGTGCGACCTTGTGTCAGTTCCGGTGATGAAAATGCTAAAGTATTAAATTGTTTAGGAGTTGTGTAGCTAAACAGCAGGTTTCCATCGGCGGCTGCAAGCGAGATGCGGGTGCCGGCAGGCTGTATGCCCGGCAGCGTAAACAAGAGCGCCGCCTGTGTTGAATCCGTCCCAAAGCCCATACCCATACCAGAGCTGTCCAATGCCAACAGGGTGCCGCCGTCTGTGCTAGCGCTCATGGCATCAACGCCGCCATTGCCCTGACGGGTCGGGCCGGCTATCAGTACCGTTCCACCACTTTGGTGCAGCGTGCCGTTGGAGTCCAGGCCATCGCCGCTGCCATCTATGAATAGCGTGCCGCCACTGATATCTACTGCCCAATCGCTCCGCGCTTCGCCAGCGGCATTGAGACCGTCGTCACGGGAAACAACGCTGTGGGTGCCGCCCTCAACCCAGATAAGAGGGGCTTCTATGCCTTCGGTGCTTGCGTCTATGGTTACACTGCCACTGGCCAAGCGCACCAGACTTTCCCCTTTTAAGGCGTCGTCGGTACAACTGATGTTCACTATGGTGCCGTCAACGGTAACAAATCCAAGGGCAGAGGGCTCGTCTGTCTCGGTAGACTTGATGCCATCATCGCCGGCCTGCACCTTCAAACTGCCACCGGCGAGCTTTACGCAATCTTTGCCCTGTACACCATCACCGCCGGCCTGTACGCTTATCGTGCCACCAGTCAACACCAGATCATCCTTGCTAACGATACCGTGGTTGGCTACCGATGCAACCTCCAACAAACCGCTGCCGTTGATGCTCAGGTCATCATGGGAAAAGAGGGTAGCGTCGCGTGTGGCGGCCGTAGTACTATCGCTGGTTTCAGAAGTGGCAGCATCCGTTGTTGAGGCATCTGTTGCAGCGCCGTCCGCCGCCAGGTCGCTACGCCCAAGACTGTCTCCCAGGTAGTTTTTGCTGCCCTCAGCAAGGGTAAGAAAGACCTTGTCAGCCTGCTCTACCAGCAGTGCTGGCGCGTCGCTGTTGGAAAGATACAAATCATCCAGCACAATCTGCACCTTGGCCTCGTCCCCCTCTAAGGCCACCACCAGCCCTCCGGCATCGCACTCACCGCTAAGGATATAGGTTCCCTCGGCAGTGATAGTAACGGTGCTGCCCTCTGCGCGGGCACCCAGGCCGCTGACCTCAGCTCCTTGGGCAGAGAAACTAATGCGGGTAGCAGCGGAAGCGTCGTAGCTGGCGTCACGGTCTCTGTCACTGATACTAAAGTCAAAATTGTTGACGCCAGCCGTATCGCCATTGAGGCCGGTAGGTTCAGGAGCGCTTTGGTCGGGTTGTGTTCCCGGTTGCGTGGAGGTAGGAGACTGCTCAGTGCCTGGATTAAACGCGCTGCAACTGCTAACCCAAACAATCAGCGCAAACAAAGCCAGGAGCACAACAATCTGCGCCAGATTCGCGGTCGCAAAAAGGGAACGCCTTTCCCGTGTGCCACTGTTCCCCTTAAGGCCCATCTCACAGCTCCCAGTCATATTCCCTGAAAATGCTCCTGCCCATCTCAATTTCCAAATTGCCATTACGTATCCTCAATTCATCCAGAAAGCTCTTGGGTTCAACATCAGATCGCAGCACTATCCGATAATAGAGTTTGTACAAACTGCCCAGGTTGCTGGTTTTCAAACGCTGCAGTTCATGTGAAACGGTATAACGGTCAAAAACCTCTGAAAAAACCTCCGCGTAATCCAGCGTCTCAGGAATGGTCACGCGTAACTGCTGACTGCTGACCTTGGGTTCACCAAAGCTAAGACGGGCGTAGAGCATACTGGCCGCGCCAATTATCAGCGTAAACAGGGCGGCAAGGGCTAAAAATCCCATGCCGGTGGCCAGCCCAATGGCCATTGAGAAAAACACGGCGGCAATGTCGCGGGAACTGCCGGGAATGGAACGAAAGCGCACCAGCGCAAAGGCCCCCATCACCGCAAGGCCGGCACCCAGGTTGCCATTAACCAGCATGATAACCAGCTGCACCACCGCCGGCAAAAGCGCCAGGGTAACCACAAATCCCTTGTTATAACTGTTCCTGAACATGTAAATGCCTGCCGCCGCCAGCCCCAGCAGCAGCGAAACCGCCGAGCAGATAAGAAACTCTCCAACCCCCAAGCTCACCGTACCCTGAGCGGCAGGCAAGATCGTGCCAAAAATGTCCCACATGGTGGCTCCTGTTCCCTGTTTATCCGGAAATTCTGTCTGTTGATAAAGCAATTATGTCAGGCCACGGCCCGCGTGGCTGCCGCAGACGCATATACGGCTCCATGCCTACCTGCGTACAGGCCTGTCTAACCTTGGAAAAGCTGCGCGGATAGATTTCCATCCCGTTGAGCATTCGCGCCAGGTTAAGCGGCAGCGCAAAATCGGCTTTGAGCTCCAAAATGCAGAGATCAGCGCACAGCAACGCCTGAAAGCCTGATGCCTGGGCAGGCAACAAAAAATCATGCCAGGAACCAGGCTTGCAGCCCAGATTGCTGTCCAGGGTCAAACGCAGACCTCCCCCATAGGGCGCGGCAGACTCAGACTTCGACTCAGGCTTCCAAAAATAAGCCGCGCGAGTATAGACAATGCTGAGGGCCGGCTCCAGAGGATGTTCGCGGCCAATGATCCAGGCCAGCTCGTTAAGAATTTGAGCGGTGAGACGGTCACCGGTGTTCGCCTGGTCGCCAGGAGCGGCGATGGAACTGGGAGACGCCCCCTTGTCCCTGGGTGTTGACATCCCATCAACAATGGTGTCCTTCGGCGACATCCCATCGGCAGTCGCGTCATCGGGCGTTAACACCCAATCGGACGAAATCTCGGCCGCATCACCGGGCGGCACCCATTCGACGGTAGCGTTTTTGGGAGGCATCTGAGAATCACAGCGCCTCTGGGCCTGCATAAGATACTGGGCCTGCCTGAGACTGAGGGCCGCGCGACGTTTGTAGGTGGTTCCATCAAACTTACGTTTGACCTCCAAAAAGCACGGCGCGTCAAAATCCGTGACGGTGCCGTAGCTTCGTACACGCAGCTTTTCCCTATACAACGGCCGCTCAAGCGAGCGTCTTAGCAGGCGTTTGTCAGGCGTGTCCATATACAAATTGTGGATTAGTGTGGGGCCAAAGGCGTCCGGGCACAGGCGTAGCTTTAGCTCGGTCAGAAGCCGGCGGGCCTGCCTGAGGCTGAGGAGATACTTCTGTTCCTGGCGACAGAATACCTGCAAGGGCACAGCGTCTATCGAGCCAACCGGTGAGCGTGACGGTGATGGGTGTGTGTGTTCTGTTAAGGCACTAGCAACGGGCATGACAACTCCTTCTCATCCCATTATCCATGCGGTTCTGAAAAACCTCTGAAAGACGAAGATTCTGGAGATTGTGCGAGAAGCGGCCCTTTTTGATGAAGGTGCATGTTAGTCTATCAAGGGGCCTTAGCACAGGCAGGTGAGAGGCAATGCAACGGAGTGGGTAGGCGACCTCTGGGATATGGATGGTAGATGAGGGGCTTTATCTTTTTTATAGCATCACCTAGGCGGCTTCTGGGATAGGGGCTGTGGGGGCGTGGGCAGGTGGACATCCAACTCCGAGATACCCGTACTGGCACCGGCTGTAGGGGCGTGGGTAAGTGACAAGCACTCTCATCGTGCGCCTTTTGCTGGGAAAGTGAGCAGCAACCTCATCGTGCGCCTTTTGCTGGGAAACGCGCGGTACTTTAAGATTCTTTTCAGTCATTGCGCGTACAATACGTGGTTGTTGCCAGACCGCGCCTTTTCTGCGAACAGGGTGGCGACAGACAAGCAGGGATGCACCATGGGCAAAGCAAGTAGAGGAGCACGGCGATGAATATCCTGGTGGTCGAAGATCAGAAACGGCTAGCGATGGCACTGTCAGCCATTCTTAAGGACGCAGGCTATCGAGTTGATGTAGTGTTTGACGGACGCCATGGCCTTGAGTACGCTCTTGTGGCTGACTATGACGCGATTGTTTTGGACGTGATGCTGCCAGAAAAAAACGGTTTTGAGTTGGTTAGTGAGTTGCGCCGAGCGGGCAGACACATGCCCATTATCATGCTTACCGCTCGTGACAGCCTGCGCGACAAGGTCTTTGGACTGGATCAGGGTGCCGATGATTATCTTACCAAACCCTTTAATCCGCCTGAATTGCTGGCCCGCCTGCGCGCGCTCACCCGTCGCCAGGGAACTGTTTTGGTGGAAACGCTTGTGCTTGGAAACACGCGCCTGGATCTGGAAAACGCCGACCTCAGCCTGTTACCTGATAGCGCTGGAAACGATACGGACAGCCCAAAAACGCATGAAGGCAACGGTACTGAGGGTGCAACCGGCACCGATACCAGCAGTGAGACGGCTGATGCAACAGGCAAACGGCTCAAGGCACCTACACAAAAACCCCCCCAACCAACTGCTCACGTGAGTGTTCATCTAACGCGACGCGAATTTGAGGTCTTAAAGATTCTGATGTCCAACGCCGGGCGCACCTGGTCAAAACAGGACATCCTGCGTAAAGTTTGGAGCGACCAATACGATGCGGAGGAAAACAGTGTAGAAGCCTATATCTCTTTTCTGCGCAAGAAACTGCATCATCTGGGCTCTAACCTGGCGATAGTAACCCTGCGCCAGCTTGGCTACCGAATTGAGATAGCAGATGCTGGCTAAGCTGCGTCGACGCTTTGTGCTAATTACAATGACGCTTATAGGCGTGGTGCTGGCGGCCATGCTGGCGGCAAGCGTCATAAGCGGTTATCAGGCACAATACGCACGTATCCAACAATCCCTCGCCTCTGCCCTGATGATGGGCGAAGAAGCCGATCTAAGACCCTGGATTGGGGAAAGAACGTATGCTGACCGAGCGACAATCCCGCCTTTCGCCTCCAGGGGCGGCACGAGCGATCTACCCCCCACAGACGGAACCACACCACCGGCGAGCATGCAGCCGGTCTATGTGGTGAGCGTAAACAACGCTACCGGCGAGGTAAGGGCTGGCGCCAACAGTGTCGCCATTGATGCGCAGCTGCTGAGCAATGCCATCGACAGAGCGCGCGCCAGCAACGCAGAAAATGGGCTGCTGCTTGACCTGGGCCTTAGTTATGCGCAACTCGTCTACAAGGACGGACAGCTTACCTACACCCGGATCGCACTGGCCGACTGTAGCCAGTTAATTGCCACTACTATCCAGCAGGCCGCAATGGCGGCTTTGATCTGGGCGCTGGCGATGCTGGTGCTGTTTGGTATCAGTTTGTACCTGGCCAGGCTGGCTGTGCGTCCCATAGAACAAGCATGGGATAAACAACGTCGCTTTGTGGCGGACGCTTCTCATGAACTCAAGACACCCCTAACCGTGATTTTGGCCAATAACAACCTGATCATGTCCCATCCTGAAAAATCGACCGTACAACAGATGCAGTGGCTGGAAAGCACCCAACAGGAGGTTCTACTCATGGACAATCTGGTGCGCGACCTGTTGCTGTTGGCGCGCCTAGACGAAGGCGACATCGGCGCAGAAGGCAGCGCAAGCAATGTGGATATAAGTACCTTAACCGAGTATGCCCTGTTGCAGTGCGAGGCCCTGTTTTATGAGCGCAAGGTTACCGTAACCAGCCGGATTGAGCCGGACATTTGGGTATCTGGTTTTGTTCAGCAGCTGGCGCGCCTGCTGGCTATCCTCTTGGATAACGCCAGCAAATATGCCGTGCCTCACACCCAGCTGGACGTGAGGCTGCACAAACAAGGCGGCCGCCGGCCCAAGGTTCTAATAGAGGTGTCCAATATCAGCGCGCCCATTCCATCTGCCAAGCTGGAGCAGTTGTTTGAACGCTTTTACCGCGTAGACGATGCCCACAGTGGCGATAGAGAAGGCAGCGGCCTGGGCCTGAGCCTGGCAAAGGCCATTGTTAGCGAACATCGTGGCAGTATCACCGTAAGCAGCCAACCTCTGGTAGAGGGTGGCACAAGGAGAGGTGCCGGTAGCCAGAGCGATGCGCATGACCGCCCCACCGCAACGGATGGGGCTGATAAAACCCAGCCAGAAGCCACAACCGCCACAGAAAAAACCTCTGCTTGTTGGGCATTAACGACCTTTAGAGTTAGCCTGCCCGCCCGCACATGAAGGGTTGGATGGGGTTGTGGGGCTCCAGCCAAAGTGCTGCTCATTGCCCGTACGCATTGCCCGCCCGCACATGCAGGGTTGGATGAATTAGAAAGGTTTCCGCCCCAGCGATAGTATTGCTCAGTCTAAGGCCGCCTGCGCCAGGGAGGTTTCCATATCGGCTATGATGTTGACAGCTGCCTGGCGGCGATCAGGTGCAGCGGTGATGGGTCTGCCAACGACCAGAAAATCCGCTCCGGCAGCTACGGCGGCAGACGCGGGCATAGTGCGCTTCTGATCGTCTGCCAACGCTCCGGGCGGGCGGATACCAGGGGAGATAGCCAACAGCTTTCCTGCTGTCTCCTTCTTGATTAAATTTGCTTCCTGCGCTGATGAAATAACACCATCTGCACCATGCGTCAGGGCATTTCTGGCTCGTTTGAGTACGAGGTCTTGCAGGGGAATGTTGGTATAGCCCATCTCAACCAAGTCTGCCTGATCCAGGCTTGTCAGAACGGTCACAATGAGTAGCCGCAGATCGCTTTTCTCGCCCCTTCCCTGAGCGGCGGCTTTAATAATTTGGTTATTGCCGTGAATGGTCAGGAAATGGACACCTAACCGCGCTGCCTCGCGCACCGCCAGCCTGACCGTTTCCGGGACATCATAATACTTCAGATCAAGAAATACCCGTTTATTGGACGCAAGCAGTGCATTAACAATCTCCAGTCCACTGGCCAGGTGCAGGGTAATGCCTATTTTGAAAAAAGAAACCAGCCCGTCTAGCTCTGCAATAATCTCCTGCGCCTCAGTAACGTTGGCCGTATCCAGGGCGCATATCAGTCTCTCTTTGGGTGCTAATCGCGCAATGTCCATGTGATTTCCTTACAAAATCCGCAGCTTTACGGCTACCGCCGTCTGAGCACTGGAGATAATACCAGACATCACCCTCAGGCGTTCAAGCACACGGTATCAGCTAGGCATACTGCTACCAAACGCAACCTTTCGTCTGCCCCGGTTGGGATCGAGTGCCGGGGGTAGGTTTGCTCATCCTCCCATCTGTTCGCACCAAGATAAGAGCTCAAATCACTACGGGCAGGTCAGGTGCCAAAGTAAGTCGAAGGATTCATCAACCGAAGGATCCATCACCCCAAAACCTCTGGTGTGCCAGAACCAAAATTCTTGAAAATGGTGAATCCGCTTTTGAACCCAGCGTCCTTGAAACCTTGTAGCGTTGGATACCAAGAACTCCAGAACGTAGTAAACCACGCCTCGGTGAAAGGAGAGTCTATGTCCTGGAGGTACACTACCTCAAGGTAGGGGGAGCCTGAAGGATCAAAATATCGCCTATCCGCATAGGTATATAGTTTTATAGCGCCGTTGTGGTCTATGAGGATATGAGCAGACGTGGATGATGCGGGAAAGAAACTTTGAAGATCTCCCGTAAGATCTGCATAGGTGACCCGAAAGTGATCAGATGGCGCTGAAAGATGAAGAGCGCCGCTTTCCCCGCTGACTGAACGCGACGCAATTGTCCAGAAGGGCGCTTCTGGATCGGACAGGTAGGATCCTGCGACAAAGCCTCCGTTGTATGCGTACTGCTCGTTCACAATTGTTTGCACAGCCGCCACTTGGTTTCGCACCCGTATCTCGAGTTTTGTTAACTCAGCCTTGGCGATATAGCCGGTAAGTGCAGGTATGGCTATAGCAAGGAGGATACCTAAGATCACGATAACGACTATCAGTTCGACAAGGGTAAAGCCTATAGTGTTAGTTTTCCTGTGTAGGTGTGGTGGGTCTTGTATAGCACCGCGCACAGGGCACGTCCGGTGAGTTCCGCAGACCGAAGAGCCCTGGTGAGAGGCCGCAGGAGAGTTTGCACTATCAAGGCGACGAGGTCGCAGAGTGTTTGAGTCGGCGTCCCCTGTGCAAGGGGCCCACAGGAGGTAGTTATGGGCGATATTGAAACGACTGCTGACGCTCCCTGTGCGCGGTGCCCACGCGGCCGGTGCTTCTTGTGTTCGCACTTGTGCTATTTCAGAGCACAAAAAACCGCCTGGCGCATAAGCCTGGGCGGCATCTTTGGCGCGTACACTCGCGCCCTCATAGGTGTTGGTGGATGGGAGAAGAGCTAAACTATGAGCCCCCCCCCCCCCGGCGTAATTTGTTGCATGTCTTACTCCTTTCAGCTTGCCTGTTTTGGTGGTGCGTGTCTGGTTGGTACCTTGCCTTGGTGCCTGTCTTACCTGCTTGTTCTAACAGCGCATAGTGTAGCACACGGGAGGTTTCCCTGTCCAGCTTTACAGCGCTTACTCAGTGCGGTACACTGCGCTCAGGGTACTGGTAGATGCCCGCCAATACCTTACTGGCCTTGACACCAGGGACTCCTTGGGCGGCTTCTTGGAGCCGCCTTCTCTTTTTGTTAAAGCAATCACATCAACTAGCAGGCTGACTATAGCTATTAGCAGTCCTGCAAGGGAACCAATTCTGTCAAAGTCCATAAACGTCACCCCCTGCCCTAAGCAGGGGGACAGCTTACTGCCACATTACCAATGGTGGCACAGTCCATAAAATATATAAAATTTCACGCCTTGGTGGTTCGCTTCTTGGCCGTCGCGCTCCGCGCCCCCGTTGTGCTTGCCGTACCCCGTGTTTTGCTTGCGCCGCTACGTGCCTTGTCCGCCGTACCATGCGCCTTGCCAGTGCGTGTCTTACCGGTTCGCGCCTTGGCCGCTGTGCTTCGTGTCTTGGTGCTCCGCCCCTTAGGTGCCGTACCCTTCCCTGCGCGAGCGGCGCGATTCTTTTCCTGCTCAAGGCGCAGGGGACACTCTGGATTGGGACACAGTTCCCAGGGGCCGCGATTGGTGCTAACAATCACCTTGGGTGCCCCACATGCCTCACAAACCCTGTCAGTTGCCGTTAGTTGACCACGCTGAGGAAGCGGGTAGGAAGTAGCGCATATGTCATAGTTGGTGCAGCGGATAAAGCGCTTAAGGGTTCTGGGTGAGCGCTGGGCAATCAGCCGACCCTCGTCTCCGGCGGCCTGACAGGTCGGGCACACGCCCACATCAATATCGGGCTCCTGGTTGGAGGGGCACTCAGGGTCTACGCAACGTACCAGCGGCTTTTGTCTAAACTGAATCACGCGAATCTGCGGCTTTCCGCAGGTGGGACACGCCTCTTCTACGGCCTCAATCTTGCCTGGCGGCAATGGGTAGGTCACATTGCAGCCCTGGCCATCGGCCTGCCAGCCACTGCATCCGATAAAACTGTTGCGCGTCTTGTTGGAGTGCCTAATCAACAGATCCTTACCACAGGTTGGACAACGGCCAATGCGCGCATCAGCGGCTACGGCCTCGGCCAGCGCCTCCCCTACCTGATCCTTTTTGGGAATCAGCACATTCATTTCCTGCTCCAGCAGGCAACGGGAGTGTGCCACCACCGTGTCACGGCTGTCTCGTCCACTGGCGATATTGCTCATCTCGTCTTCGAGCGCCGCAGTCATCTGGGGCGTGGTGACATGCGGAGCGTAGGCTCCCAGCGCGTCAATCACCGCGATGCCCAGGGCGGTGGGTTCCAGCGGATCGTCTTGGATGTAGCGTACGTCAATCAGCCGTTCGATGATGGAATGACGGGTTGACTTCGTGCCCAGTCCCAGCTTTTCCATCTCCTGGATCAGCCGTCCCTGCGAGTAACGAGGCGGCGGTTCCGTCTGCTTTTTGGTGAGGGTAGTTTCACGCACAACCACCGTTTGCCCCAAGGTAAGCTGCGGCAACTGCTCATCACGCTTGAGCCCGTAGGGATAGATGCCCCGAAAGCCCGGCTCAACCAAAACGTCGCCCTTGGTCTCAAACGGTTCGCCGTTGATGTCCAGGCCTATCTTGGTTTGCTCAATAACCGCCGCCTCAGACAGCGTGGCCAAAAAGCGCCGGGCCACCAGGTTATAGAGCTTCCATTCGTCAGCTCGCAGTTGGTCTGAGGTAACCGCTGCCGTGGGATACACCGGGGGATGGTCGGTATCAAAGGTCTTGCCGCGGGTGGCGCTCAGCCGTTCTTGGCCAAGCAGTTTGTGCGCGTAGGCGGCATAGGTGGGCACCTCAGCCAGCATGCTTGTAACCGCGCGCAGGTCCAAACTGTCCGGATACACGGTGTTATCCACTCGTGGATAACTGATAAAACCGGCCATGTACAAAGATTCAGCCAGGCGCATGGTGCGAGCCGGCGACAGGCCCTCCGCGCTGGCCGCAGTCATGAGCGAGGTGGTTGAAAAAGGGGCAGGTGCAGCTTGTTTACGACGCTTTTTTTCCAGCGCCGTCACCGTGCCGCTTTGGGCGTCATGTACGGCCGCCATCACCTGCTTAGCGCGCGCTTCATCGGTAAAGCGCCCTTGGGCGTGCGTAGCCTCAAAGTTAGCCTGTGGATTGTTGGCATCGTTGGTGACCTGGGCCTTGATTACCCAAAAATCCTCAGGCACAAAAGCCAAGCGCAGCTTTTCACGCGCTACCACCAGGGCCAGTGTTGGTGTTTGCACCCTTCCTGAAGGTCGCACGTTGCCAAAGCCGGCAAACTTGGCGATGGTCAGATACCGGGTTAGCACCGCACCCCAGATCAGATCAATCCACTGCCGCGACTCCCCGGCGCTGGCTAGGTCAAAGTCCATACTTACCTGGTTGTCAAACGCGCTGGTTATTTCTGCCCTGGTAAAGGCTGAATAGCGCGCTCGTGAGACGGACAGGTTTGGATTGGCCTGGAGCGCCATAGCGAGGGCATCGGCGCCAATCAGCTCGCCTTCACGATCAAAATCTGTGGCAATGCAGACACCGTCGGCCTTGGCGGCCAGGTTCTTGATGGAGCGGATAATTCCTTTTTCTTTTGGCAATTTTTCCAGCGGCGCATAAACCATGTACGGCAGCGCTTCTAGCTTCCAGCTTTTCAGGTCAACGGCATCAACGCTAAAGGGTTTGCGCTTGTGAAACGGCGGCTTGGGTAGAATCTCCGGCATAACGGCGGCTATTTTTTCGCCATCAGAAGCGATGCCAAACCACCCTCGTCGCCTGTTGTAACTGAGACTGGGCACAAAGTCTACCTCAAGAATGTGCCCCCTCAGTCCTACCGCGACCCACTGCTCGCCGCCGCGCTCAAACCAATAGACCGGCGTGTCAAAGACCTTGGCGGCCCGGGGTTTTTTATCGGCTAGAATGTCAGCGATTTTCTGGGCGGCATCATTTTTTTCGGTGATTACAAGCTGCAAGATGGCTCCTTGTAAAATGGCGGCGTTGGCACAAAAGCCAATGATGAGGCTGGGGGTGACGACGAGGCAGGGGCTAACGAGCCTGACGACGATGGTGGGACTAATGGCGGGGCTGGGGCTGGAGCCGGTGACGTATCCGGGGTTGTCGACGAGGCTGGAGCCCTGGTTTGACTGTCAACCAAAGCGCTGGCGGAAGTTTTGCACTGGATTTGGGCATCCAACCACTGTGTCCAGGCATCAAGGCCGCGTGCGGTGGTAGCGCTCAGAGGAAAGACCGGCGCCTGGGGGTTGAGCTGATGGATGTCTTCTGCAAACTGGCGTTCATCAAAATCAAAGGCGTTGAGGGTGTCAATCTTGTTGAGCACAACAGCGCGGGCCACCTGAAAAACGCCGGGATATTTAAGCGGTTTGTCGTGGCCTTCTGGTACGCTTAAAATCATGGCCTTTGCGTCCTCGCCCAGATAAAAATCGGTGGGACACACTAAATTGCCAACGTTTTCGATAATAATCATATCCAGGTTGGGCAAGTCCAGCACGTCAAGCGCCCGCAGAATCATCCGGGCTTCCAGATGGCAGATGCCTCCGGTATTTATCTGTACCGCCGGTATGCCTGCGTCCTTTATCTTCTGGGCATCAACCTGGCTGGCGATGTCGCCCTCAATAACCGCAATGCGATACCGATGGCGCAATGCAGCAATGGTGGCCAGGATAAGCGATGTTTTGCCAGCGCCCGGCGATGCCAGCAGGTCTAACAAGTAGATGTGGTGGACACGCGCCTGTTCCTTGATGTCTGCTGCGAGGCGGTCGTTTTGGTCTAATATGGGTTTTTGAATGTTAATATACATGGCTCAACTTGGATTCAGGGTCATCTTCTACCTCGATAGACTGAAGGTAGAGTTCGCGGCCGGCCAGTAATTCTGTTGCCAGAGAGCCGCAGTTAGAACAAAACCAGTGAAAGCGATCATGTTCAAACTCATTGCCGCAGGCGGTACAGCGCGAGCGCGGATGAACAAAGGTGATCATAAGTTGGGCGCCAGCGCTTATGGTGTCTGCACTTAGGGCCTCAAAGGCAAACTCCAGGGCCTCAGGCACCACCTCAGCCATTTCGCCAATCACCAGGCTTATCACCAGAACCTGCCGGGCACCGTGTTCGCGAGCCGTATCGTTAACAGCATCTAACACCCCAGCCATCAGTGAAAACTCATGCATCGGCCGCGCCTTTGTTGGCGTTTGAGCGCGCATCTCTGCCCGTGCTTGAGCGCGCGTTTTCGGCCCCTTCGGCTTCTTTGGCCTTGTCGGTCTTTTTGATTCCTTCGGCCCCTTCGGCTTCTTTGGCTTCTTCGGCCGCATCCTGATTGGCCAACTGCTTAATGCGCTTGTTCAAAACCAGCCGCGCAAACAAAAGTGAGGCCTCGTATAAAATTGCCATAGCAACAAACATTAACAGCATGGTAACAGGGGAGGCATCAGGAGTAACCATCGCGCAAAACACCAGCAGCACCACATACACCAGCCGCCAACTATGGCGCAGTTTTTTGTAGGGCACAATATTAAAAACAATCAGGTAAAAGACAATCAGGGGCAGCTCAAAGGCCAGGCCAAAGGCAATCTCAAACAAGAGGGTCAGGCTGATATATTCCTGGGCATCAGCCAGCACATTGGCAAAATCACGGGTTTGTTCCAGCATCCAACCAAAGGCGGTATTTAATATGACCAGATAGCAAAAAACCACGCCAAAAGCAAAGAGGGCCAACCCCACAAAAAAGGTCGGCAGCACCCAGCGGCGTTCATTGGGCTTGAGGGCCGGCAGGAAAAAGACCAGGAGCTGCCATATCCACAGCGGGCTGGTGACCACAGCGGCAAAAAACAGCGAGACCTTGAAGCGTAGCGTAAAACCGCCCAGCGGACTAAGTACATTAAGCACCTTGTTTAGTTCATCAGGACTGCTAATAGCAGAGTTGCTTAACCACTCACTGATTGGTTGAATGATAAAAAGAATCAGGTGAGGAGAAAGAAAATAGAGCACGCATGTCGCTACCAGCAGGCCAACTACAATGATCGTCAGGCGCCGGCGCAATTCGCCCAGATGCTCCCAGATGGTCATGCGCGCGCCTTCATTGCGATCACCTCGCCTCACCAAGCTGCGAACGCGCGCCCAAACGCGTCCAATGCGCGCACCAAAACGAACGCTGGCAGAGCGCGGCTGATCACCCTGTGGCGCGCCTTTAGGCGAGCCGGCTGGAGGTATGTTTCCAGAAGCAGCCATCACGATGGTGTGTCGCTGTCTTTGAGCGTGGCAGAGGTCGAGGGGAAGGCTGGGACGGTTGAGGCTGATGAACGCGTTGGCGTGGATGATGGTTCAGACGTCACGGTGGTTGAGGATGGGGTTGAGGGAGAGGGGGCAGAAGCGGCGGCGGGCGAGGGAGGAACGGATGAAACGGCGGCGGGCGAGGAAGTTGGTGTTGGAGAGGTGGGAACAGCAGCGGAAGGTGCTGCTATTGGAGAAGGGGCGACAGGTGAGGCGGCCGCTGGAGAAGGAGTAACAGACGCTTTCGTGCCGGCATCAGCCAGTTTGGATTTGGTTTGCTGATAGCGACGCTCTAACCGCTCTTTACGCTGGGCAAAAGACTCAACAACGGGGCCATCGTGTACCACAGGGACGTCTGTTGAGGGAACAGGCGGCTGGTGGACGGGCTCCGGGGTGCCGTCGCTTGATGGGGTGTTATCAGGAGCTGGCGTAGCGCCTGCGCTGGTTGAGGCGGAGTCTTCCGTCGCTGGTGAGGCGGGTTTGTCCCCCAGGATGCCCGACAGATTGAGGGGGTCTTTGGTTAGCGGAGCAACGCTCTGCTGTATGGTTTGCAGCGGTTCATATACTTCGGCCTTGATGACCTGGTCAGCCTGATCCTTAAGACCCCTGAGTTGACGGATGACCTGGCCAACGGAGCGTGCCATCTTGGGCAATTTGTCCGGACCAAAGATCAAAAACGCAAACAAAACGATGATGGCAAGCTCAAAGCCGCCGATACCAAACACTGATGCTCCTGAAATACTCGTGCTCCACAGAAATCCAAATGGTGGCCGGGGACGGACTTGAACCGCCGGCACGAGGATTTTCAGTCCACTGCTCTACCACCTGAGCTACCCGGCCACTTGAAACCTGAGCTTGCAACGCCTGCAGACGCACAGCGGCTTAACGCCACATCAACATGGTCTAAAAGCCGCACCGGATTCCGCAAACGCAACAATCACGGTTGCCTATTCTATCACGGCCTGCGTTTTGGTCAAGAATTGGCGTGTTGGCCCGGTTATGGGTAACGCGCAACGTTACGGTATTTTCCTGACCCAGCATTTTCCTGGCATCGAGAAAATACAGAAACCGTGCAACGCGACAGTTTAGCAATCACTCCGTCGCAACACCAGGATTATACAATCAGAGGCTCTGGATTGCTTCGCTGGTGCTTAGGATAAGAGCAAAGTTCAGAGAGGCAGTATTTTTGCATTGCTTTGCTAACACGAGGAGCAGCGAAGAACAAGGACGGGCTGCCCGGCGCAGTGGTGTATCAAACAACACAGTGATAGATCTCATAACCCGCATCGGCACGGTAGAGATCAGCACTGTACATCGCCAGAGCGATGTCGCTTGAGGTGGTAACCGCGTCCACACGCTGCATCCGATAGGTCACTACAATGGATGGGGCGCCGGGCTTTTTGCCATCCGGAAGCATGCCATAGAGAAAGCCGTCGGCATCCATCGCGGTGGAGTCTTGGGATCCAACGGGATGATATATCCACCATCCGGGGTTTGATGGTGACACCTTAAAACTTGTTCCCATCAAAGCGGACGCGTTTTGAAAATAGCTGTATTGTGCACCCGTGGCGTAGGTGGAGATGTCAAACACATCAAACATTTTGGTTGCCCAGCCTTCCCCATTTTGGACATAGTGGGATATAACGGGGTGGGCAGGTGATGAGGTGAGTTCTCCCTTTGCGTATGCATCATCCAGTACAGAGCGAACTGCCGCTATGCTGTTTCTGGCGTCCACGATGTATTGTTTATCCTGTGCCTTGTCTATATAGCCGGTAAGTGCCGGTATGGCAATAGCCAACAGGATGCCCAAAATTACGATTACAACTATCAGCTCGACCAAGGTAAAACCGCCTCGGCTTTGTATGACATCTCGCACAGGGAGCGTTCGGCGAGTTTCGCATTCCAAGGAGCCTTGTTGATGAATCGAAGGGGCGTGTGCGCTACCACCATCACCGAGGCAACGAGGGCGCGGGGTGTTTGAGCCGGCGCTCTGTGTGTGAGGTGCTCCTGTAGCGACAGGGGCGGCACTGCTTTTTTTTACAAAACATGAAAAAAGACCGTCTGGCTTATGGGCTCCAACGGCATCTTTGACGCACGCAGATACGGTTTCCTCTTCATAACGATGTGTGGAACCAAGGAGAAGCAGGTTGTAAACCCCCACTAGGCTACGAATCCCCCTTACCCCCCGGCTCCCCAAAACTGTAGCATCCATGCTACTCCTTTCGGGTTG
>JAITRZ010000013.1 GCA_031288185.1 Coriobacteriales bacterium | reverse complement strand
ACTGGAGACTGGTGAATGTTACCTTTGATGAGAGAAACAAACTCTTGAGCCTGCGCATCATAAACACACAAGACACACATGACTTTGCAGACTTTACTGACTACAGCAAGGCATCCTATGACCTTTTCTACAGTGAAGGTGCCATCAACCTCTCTCCTGCAAACTACACCATTAACCTCACGAGCCCTCAAGGCTACCAAACCGTACGCTACTTCAGCGCTAGTGATGCCTCTGCAACCTGGAGCCTTAACCCCGGTACTACTGGTGCTACTGTGGCCTCATCATCAGGCGCAAATACCTCGGTATCTATCCCCCAAGGTGCTACTGGCACCGCCACCCTTACCTCAGATGTCTACACCATAACCTTTAGTGTCCAGGCCAACAGACTTCCCTCTTCAACCCTTAAGCGTGGTGATACCTTCTATGCTTCAGGCTTTGACTGGCGTATCCTGTATAAGGCAAGTAACACCGATGCTCTCGTCATCGCAGAACACGTCATTGATAACCAACAAATCAACGCCACCAACACCAACTGGGATACTAACATCCGCTGGGATGGTAGTGACCTCAGAGCGGCCCTTAACGGTAGCACCTATCCCTACAGCTACGACAACCTCACAGACATCAAGGCAAAGATACTTGATACCACCCTCTATACAAGGATTGGCTTTAGTGACGCACGCTATGCTGGCTACCAAGAACTACCAAACCAAAAGCTCTTCCTCTTAAGCGAAGAAGAAGTATTTCGCACGATTGCCCAAGGCTCAAACACCACCGATGCCGCAAGCCTGGATCTTACCCAAAACCTCTATGGCTCAAGCGTTGTCCTCTTTGCTGATGCCAACGCACGAAGAACCTCCGGGACATACTCGTACTACTGGCTCCGCTCTCCGCGCGGCGATACTAGCAGGGCCACTAACGTCGGTGCCTCTGCGGGTACGCTCAATAACTCCTACGTATACAACTTGTACGGCGTCCGCCCCGCTTTTCGCATGGATTTGTCATAACAAGAAAGGGGACGCTCTTCCCACCAGCAAGGCGGAGAGGCTATGAGGTTTGCCCTCCATATGCCCGCAGGGTCTGGCCAACTGGTCTTTCCCTGCGGGCCTTTCTCTGTTTTTGGGGATAAAGTGACAGCAGGGCGGTAACTTTGCCCAACAAGGCGACTGGTTAACAAGGAGGCCCGCCTCTTTGCATAGTTAATCGTGTAAAATGTGCTTGAAGCAAAATTTGATTGGCAAAATCGTAGTATCTTGGGTGTCTCGCCTCTAGGTGGCGCGGAGGAAGAAAAGCGCCATTAACGCCCACAATGCGGCAAGCAGCTTTCGCGGGAGATTATTTATGTATGTAGCAGGTTTGGTTGTCTACACCATCTCTTTTGTAATCTTACTGGTAGATTTACTCATGGCGATTTTCAAGCGCAAGGTAAAACACCTGCGCTTTTTTACCTTGCTTATGCTCGTTTCCTGCATCTATGCCCTGGGCTTTCTGTTGCAGCACCTGTCCTTCAACTCCTCTGAGCTTTTACAGGGAAGCCGCGTGCAGTATCTGGGAGCCGCTTTTGTTTCTCCCATGACGCTGTTTTTCATTATGGATTTTTGTGGCATAAAACAGCGCCCGTGGTTGACCGTTTCAATTTTGATTATACCTATTATCACCGTCATCCTGGTATTCACCTATCCCTTTAACGGCATCTATTTTGGAGAGTCCTCATTCACCGCAGACCCAATACCCCTTCTAACGTTCTCAGGTTCTGTTTTTCGCACCATCTATTTCATCTATTCATACGCCTTAATGCTCGTTGCCTTTATTTTGTGCATTATCCATCGCACAAAACGGGATCCGTTGTTCAAAAAGCATTCAATATACATACTTGTTGCAATGGCAATACCGATACTTGGAAACCTGTTAACCGCCTTTTTACATCTATTCCCCATCGATCTTACGTCTGCCTTTGCGAGCATCATGGGAACCATTATCGCCTATGCCCTGGTCTTTACAAAAATCTTTCAGATAGCCCCCTTGGCACGCGCGGAGATTGTAGAGAATATGCAGGATGGCTTTATCCTGATTGACCCAAAGGGTGAATTCCTAGACGCAAACCGCGCCGCAAAACAGCTCTTCCCGGCATTTGAATACGCGACAATCGGCCTGCCGCTGACAGATTTGAAGACGCATTTATGGGATTCGACCGGGCAATTGTTGCAGGAGTTTTCTGCAGAAACCACCTCCGGTACAAGGCATTACCGCGTTTCCTCAAACGATATTATGCACGAGGGCCGCGCGCTTTGCACCTGCGTTACCATTTACGACAATACTTCTGTCCGTGAACTGATGGATGAAATAACACATATGGCGGAGCGCGACGGCTTGACAAACCTGCTAAATCGTCGCGCTTTCTGCCGCGATGCGGAGAAAAAGTGCCGTGAGCTTCTTCGCTACGGCGGCAAAGCGTTTTTAATGATGCTTGATGTCGATTATTTTAAGAAGGTCAACGACACCTATGGGCATCTCGCGGGTGATGAAGTTTTGCGCTTCGTTTCACGGACGTTGGTACAGCGCTTTCGTGCAACCGACATAGTCGCCCGTTATGGTGGCGAGGAATTTTGCATTTTCCTGTTCTCGCTCACTGCGGAGCAAGCCGCCGAGATTGCAGAGGGGTGTCGCCAGCAGATTGAGCAGCTGTCAATTTTATTTGAGGAAAAAACTATTCGTGTGACAATAAGCATTGGTATAGCTGAGTTTCCCACTTCATCGGATCAAACGCTGACGGCGCTGATTTCAAAGGCGGATGCCGCGCTGTATAAGGCAAAGTCCAGTGGCCGTAACCGTGTTGTGTGGTGACAGCCGCTCTTTTGTGGGTGCGTATGCCCACACACGCACCGCATCAGAGTGCATGTTTCTTTGACACACTGCACATCCCCTTGACGCGCTTGACGCGCGCCTAAACAATAAAAGCACGTCCGAAAACAGCGTGAAGCATGTTGTTGCGTACGGTATGGTGAATTAGACAGCAACGGTCTGGGGCCGTTAATCATGAAGAGTTAGGAGCAACACATGTTAACGCAAGAAGAGAACAAGGCCATCGCAAGAAGGTTTTTTGAAGAGTTCTGGAACCATGCCAACGAGTCAATTGTGGATGAGCTTTGTGCTGAGAATGTCCATCTTGTGGCGCCGTTGGTTGGAGATTTCAATGGCCGTGATGCGCTTAAGAGCTTCATCCGTCCCCTGCACGATGCCATAGAGAATCTACATTTTCAAGCTGTGCGCCCCTTGGTCGCGGAGGGCGACACCGTGTTGTGCTGTTGGCGCGGTACGGGAGTGGTGCGAAAAGCCATCGGCTATTTTCCTGGCAACGGTGATGCTCTGGACTTTACTGGGGTTGCCATTTATCGCATCAATAACGGACTTATAGAGGAAGAGTACACCGAGGAGGATGGCCTGAAGGCTTTTTCGCAGCTGGGGCTCATAACGTAAGTTCCCTTGTACTCACAAGTGGAGGTATCGCATTGGCGAGTATCAAGCGATCTGCCGGATCAAGAATAAGACCGTGACGATTCTTGTTCTTGATGTCGGCCATCGAAGCGTGATTGATGATGCCTGAGAAGAAAAGTGAGGAGCAAGGGATAAAAGGGGGCGGTTCATCTGTCTGGCAACAAGACAGTCTGCCGTTCTCCAACATCAAGGCTGTGCTACCTTACAATCTGCTTCGTCGGCGTGATTCCATCGCGGAACAGTCCCCTTGCAGCAAGGCTGTACTATTTGCCAGCACAATGCCAGCACAATTCCAACCCTGAACAGTCCTCCAACATCAAGGCTGTGCTATCATTACGGTTTGTGTCGCCAGCCGGTGACCACTGCGCGCTATGGCAAGAAAGTAACGCATCACTTGGCGGATACGGCGTTTCTCCATCTGACAGACAAGGCGTCAGGTACTATCTGGTTTGGGTTGTTGTCTGTCCAAGCCACCGCCCAGGACAAACCGTCGGCCCGCTCTCTCTTGTCGCCCCTGCGCAGTTTACCGTCACGCACCATCCGGCAGCCAACCAAGGAGGGTCATGCCTAAGTTCAACCTCAAGATCGCGCAAAAAAAACTTGATGATAGTCGGGTATCGTTCACCATCACAATACCAGGTGACCTAACCGCTGATCTGATCAAGGGAGCCGCCTTTATCCTGGCCCTGCAAAACAAGATCAACCTGGAAAAGGTTGAGGTAGAAAAATTTGATGAAGTAGTGATTGAAAAGGTGGGGGAGGCGCAGTACAAAGCGTTCATCAATCATTATGCCATGAGCGCTATGACACCCTACGCGATTACTGAAAAGAACATTGAGCCAATCATGGAACCAGAACTAAACAGTTCCTCAGAGATTGAGCCCAATCAGGATTTTACCTACGTTGCGGTGGTTACGCGCAAACCGCACTACGAGCTCAAATCCTATGACCCCGTCACTGTTAAGATACCAAAGGTGCAGGTTAGCGAAGAAGAAATTGATCAGCAGCTCTACGGTTTGGCGGAGCGCTCGGCCAAAAGCGAGGCCGACAAGGATGCTATCGTCTGGGAGGATAGCGAAGTCGTATTTGCCATTAAAACTAGCTATAAAAAGAATGGCACCGCGATTGACCGTCTCACCGCTGATCGCCGCGTCTACACCCTGGGCGAGGGCTTTTTGCCGGAAGAATTTGACAAAAACCTACTTGGGCTTAAGGCCGGCGAGACCAAGACCTTCGATTTTGAACTGCCGGGGGCCGAAGGCCCTGACGGCCAGCCACTGCCGCCCAAAACCGTTACCACCACCGTCACCCTCATCCAGGTTAACAAGCGTGTCATTCCGGCCATCACTGACACTTGGGTTCAGGCCAATGTGCCGGATGTTAAAGATGTTCAGCATCTGCGCGAGCGCCTGCGCAAAGAGGGGCTTGAGTTCAAAAGCAAACAGACGGAAGATTCTAAATTTTTTGCTGTTGCCTCCGCTTTGGCCGAGCGCTTTATAGGCTTTATCCCCGATGAGATATATGAATTTACGCGCGCTGAAATGCTGGCCAATCTCCAGACCACACTCAAGCAGCAAAATATGACTTTGGAGCAGTATGCTCAGTCACTGGGTATGCAGCAGCAGCAGTTTTCGATGAACCTGATGATGAGCGTACGCGAAACCCTGCGCCAGGGTTTTGCCCTTGACGCGTTGGCCCGCCATCTAAAGTTAACGCTCACTGAAGACGACATCCAGGATACCCTCAAGCGCATGGCCCCTGGCAATGAGGAAAAAGCCCGCGCTGACATCGAAGGATCCGGACGAACCTATCTTCTAACTGAAGCGGCCCTGCGCACCAAGGCCAATAAATGGCTCCTTGATACAGCAACTTTTACGTATGAATAGGCACGCAGTCAGGAACACAGGAAACTACTAGAACGAGAGCGCTGGCCGTCAGACAACACATGAGGTAACCGGTGCATACCGGAGCGCTGCCGCGCTGCCAACCAGACAACAAATGAGGTAACCCGTGAAAGCGATCATCCCCGCAGCCGGCTTGGGAACCCGGTTTTTGCCAGCCAGCAAGGCGATAGCAAAAGAGATGCTGCCTGTTTTGGAGCGCCCCACCATCCAGTATGTGGTTGAGGAGGCGCTATGCGCTGGCGCAAGCGAGGTCGTTGTCATCCTGGGCAACAACAAGCCGGAGGTAATGGCACATTTTAGTCCTGCGCCGGATTTGGTAGCTTCTCTGTTGCGCCGTGGCAAGGACGCGCTTGCTGAGGCTGTCAGCCACGCCGGCGCGCTGCCGGTGTCATTTGCACACCAGGATCAGCCACGTGGCCTGGGCCATGCCCTTTACTGTGTTGAGGATCTGGTGCGCGATGAGCGCTTCTTTGTACTGCTTGGCGATGTGTTGGTACCCGATGCTGATTTGCTGGTGCGGATGCGCGCGTTGTCTGAGTACCATGATGGCGCCAGCGTCATAGCCGTTTTTGAGGTGCCGTTAGATCAGGTTTCGCGCTTTGGCATAATCGACGGCACGCCGCTTGACGGCGACGCGCCCCATGGTTCCGTCACAACCTGGCGCTTGAATGATCTGGTTGAAAAGCCCACTCCTCAACAGGCTCCCAGCCGTCTAGCCGTGTTTGGTCGCTACCTGCTCACACCGGCCATTATGGCTATCCTGGCGCGTACTGCCCCAGACACCAGCGGCGAGATTCAGCTAACTGATGCTCTGCGTGAACTGTTGCGCACAGAGGAAATCTACGCATTGCTGGTAGAGCCTGACGAGGGTTTTGACTGCGGTACCGTCGCCAGTTGGCTGGAAACCAACATCCGCCTGGCTTGGCGCGATCCCCACCTGCGGGCAGTTGTGCCGGCGGCTGGTGCCGTGTCCTCTACCTAACCAGACCGCATCACCAGAAGGAAGGGACACCAAGGGTGAACTGGCGAAAATTCTTCATCCCTCAGCTTGAGCGTGTCAGGCCGTATGAGCCCGGCCTGCGCGAAGAGCAGGCGCAACAGGTTGCTGTGGGCAAACCCATCTATAAACTTTCGTCCAATGAATCGCCTTATCCACCGTTTCCCGTGGCGCTTGGGGCTATGACCGAATGTCTGACTACTCTCAACCGGTACAGCGACGGCTCGGCCGGCGCGCTCAAGGCCAGCATAGCAGCCAAATTTAACGTAAAGCCTGAGCAAATTATGGTGGGTAACGGCGCCAATGAACTGCTTAGTTTGTTGGCACAATCCTGCTTGGACGAGCATAGTCGGGTGGCCTACTGCTCGCCGTCGTTTGTGGTCTATAGGTTAAGCGCCCAAATTGCCAACGCCGCCTGTGATGAGGTTGCGCTGGACGCGCAGGGCGGCTTTGATTTGGAGGCCCTGGCATCGGCTGTTGGTTCGCACACTAAAATAGTGTATGTGTGTTCACCCAACAATCCCAGCGGGGGCATTGTGCGTCAGCGGCAGTTTACCCGTTTTATCCATGCCCTGCCTCGCTCGGTTCTGGTGGTGGTAGACATGGCTTACGCTGACTTTGTGCAGGATCCTGATCATGCAGATCCGTTGGCATTATTTGACGGCAACCGGCCTTTGGTTATTCTGCGCTCGTTTTCCAAAATCTACGGACTGGCGGGGCTTCGGATTGGCTTTGGCATCGCCCCTGAGCCGGTGGTTCAGGCCGTGGACAAGCTACGCGAACCCTTTAATGTTAACACGGTGGCGCAGGTGGCGGCGCTGGCCAGCTTGCATGATGATAGTGAACTGGCTCGCCGCCGCGAGACCAACGCTGGCCAGCGCGCTCGCCTCTATAAGATACTCGACCGTGTGGGCCTTACGTATTTTCACTCAGAGGCCAACTTTGTCTGGGTACACTTTGACGATCCTGCGTGGGCCTTTTCTGAACTCATGAAGCGCGGCGTCATTGTGCGACCTTTTCCTGCTGCGGGTGGTCTGCGCATTGGTGTGGGCAGTCATGAAGCTACCCTGGCCACCATTGAAGCCCTGGAGGCGCTGTTTTGTCGATGACCACCAGCTCTAACTCTCTCCCTGCCTCTTCCCTGCGGGGCGTCCTGCGTCCGCCGGGAGATGTATCTATGTCCCATTTGGCCGTTGTTTTAGCAGCGTTTGCCCACGGTGCGTCTGAACTTAAGGGTCTGAGCGACAGCGCCGATGTGCAGGGTACTATCAATGCGGTCTGTCAACTGGGCGCCATCGCTGACCTGCACCCTGAGCCCAACGGTCTTAGCGGTACGCTCATCAGCGCTATCCCGGCTACCGGCGATCTGGCCACTGACAGCGACTTTGATGAACCTTTAGCGGCCAACACCCTTGATTCGCTCATTGAACCCTTGGACATCGAATGTGGCAGCTCCGCTCACACGGTGCGCCTGCTCCTTGGTGTTTTGGCCGGTTACGCGATGGCGGTACGCCTGTTTGGTGATGAGGCGCTCAGTCGCCTTTCCTTTGGCCACCTGATTCGTCCGTTATTAGCGATGGGGGCGCGCATCAATCGCGGCGTGCTGGGCTGTCGCACACCCTGTGGTAAAGGTGCCGACACCCTGCCCCTGCTGCAGAAGGGATATTTTCCCCTTCGGAGCCTCGATCACCACCTCACCACCTCTATCCCGCAACTTAAGGACGCGCTCTTACTGGCTGCTCTGCGCGCTGAGGGCCTAACAAGCATCAGTGAAACTGCGCCAAGCCCCAACCAGGCTGAACTTCTGCTGTCCCGCTTTGGCATCAACCTTACCCGCGAGGGGCAAACCGTGCGTGTCATGGGCCCGCAGAGCCTTGCGCCTGCGACGGTGGAGGTGTTGGGCGATCCTTCAAAAGCCGCTTTGTTTGCGGTTGCAGCCGCTCTGATACCTGGTTCAGACATTACGCTTTGTGATGTCTACCTGCACCCGTCACGGATGGGCTTTGCGCGTGTCATGCAACGGATGGGCGCGGACATCCGTATTGTGCCAAACAACGGTATTGTGCCAAACAACGACTCCAAATTGGGCAGCGCCAAGACTTGTGACGACGGCGATGTGCATAACCCCTACACAGGCTCCCTCCGCGCGCGTTATGTGTCCGAACTCACCGGCACTACGATCTCGGCGACAGAAAGTGCTGAACTTGTTGATGAAATTTCGCTGTTGGCCCTTTTGGCCACCCAGGCGCGCGGTCAGACTATTTTTGCGGATAGTTCTTTCCTGCGCCGGCCGCTTAACAACACGCCAGAGACCCTTTGTGCCGGACTTCAGGCTTTGGGCTGTGACGCAACTCTTCGCGACAAGGCACTGGTGATCGGTCGCGCGGGCGTTAAGCCTTCGGGTACCCGCGCGCGCAAGCAGAACAAAACCGCTCCGGCTCCTGTCCTGGAGAGCCAGGGCAACGCGCAGTTGGCGCTGGTTTGGACAGTGGCACAGCGCGCGCTGTGTCCCGGCGCGCGATTGAATGATGCGGATGTCGCGCAGGCTGCCTATCCCAACTTTTTGGCTGACCTGGAATCTCTAAGCGTTTCTGCCGCCACCGCTGCAAGCGACCGTGTGACCGGCTGACGATACAAACAACCGTGTGGCCGGCTGACGATACAAACAACCGTGTGGCCGGCCGTTTGGCGCAGCTTAAAACACCAAAGGAGTTAACAAAATGATTATTGCCATTGACGGGCCTGCCGGCTCAGGTAAGTCTGCGGTAGCCAAGCAACTGGCCGCTGATCTGGGCTTTGCCTATCTGGATACCGGTGCCATGTACCGGGCGGTTGCTTGTCGAGCCCTGGATTTGCAGGTCAACTTGGATGATACCTCTGCCCTCGCTCACATCGCGTCTCATGAACCCATTGCGTTTGCCTACAACGACGGGAGTAGCAGTCCCTCCCAGGTCTTTATTGGCGGTATTGACGTGACCAGCCAGATTCGTAGCGCGCAGACCGAGGTGGTGGTGTCACAGGTTGCGGCAGTTGCGGCAGTACGCGAGGCCCTGGTTACGCAACAGCGCCAAATTGGTTTACTGCGCGATACGGTTATAGAAGGGCGCGATATTGGTACCGTTGTGTTTCCCCATGCTGAGGTGAAGGTCTTTCTAACCGCCTCAGCAGAGGTACGGGCCGCGCGGAGGTTAGCCCAAAACCGTCTGCGCCAAAACCAGGACCAGCAGGCTGCTCAAGGCACAACCGCACCCGCCTCCCACAAACATCCTGTTGCTCAGACCACGGCCGCAGCCCCCTCCCACCCGTTTGACCAGCAACAGACGCTGGAGCAGATCATGCGCCGTGATCGCCTGGACTCAGAGCGCGCGGTGTCGCCACTGACCCAGGCCTCGGACAGCATTGTGATTGATACCGATAGCCTGAGCATAAGGCAGGTCTGCGCCAGGATCGCCGAGCTTGTGCGGCGCGAGCGCTCGGTTGTTGATGAACCGCCCAGTACGGCCAACCAGACAAACGCGCGCGCGACACACATCAGCCAGCCGCCTAGCGTGCACCCACCTGACAATGGATGATAAGCCACCATTCACGCCGATCCCCCGTTTTGTTCCCAACCAAAAGGTGTCAGTTGATGAAACCCCTGCGTTATTTCTTTGATCATCCCATTGCCGCCGGCAAGGGCACGCCGCGCTACTTTGAGCGCCTGTTTGCTGGGCTGCTGCACCTGGTGCTGCCGTTGCTGTTTAGGCCACGGATAGAGGGCACACATCAACTGCGCGCGCATCCTGACCTGTCCGCCGGTTTTATTTTGGCCGGCAACCATCGTTCTTATCTAGATCCCCTGTTTGTGATGTTAGCTCTGCGCCCGCGACCGGTGCGCTTCATTTCCAAGGAAGAATTTTTTAAGCTGCCGGTTATCCGAAGACTAGCTGCTTGGATTGGTGCCTACCCGGTTAAGCGCGGCAGCGCCGACATGCAGGTTATCAAGCGTTCAGTAGCCATGCTTCAACGGGGAGAGTTGGTAGGGATTTTTCCCGAGGGCAGCCGTGGTCGCGCGGGCGAAACGCGCCAGATTCACTCTGGCCTGGGACTGATTGCCTATCTGAGCAAGGCGCCTGTTGTGCCCTTCAGGCTCTGGAATACCGAGGCCATCAGCCCCCCCGGCACTCGCCTCTGGCGCTTTCCCACCGTTAAACTAGCTTTTGGGCAGCCGCTTAGTATCAATGATGCTCGCTATCAGCACCTGAACAAATCTGAGCGCCTAGAACGCTTTAGCCATGACGTCATGGAAGCAACTTACCAACTGTCAGAACCCCACTAAAGAAGCGAAAACACGCCAGCCAACCAGTTGCCAGCCAGAGCGCAATGCGCTAAGAATAGGGGAAGCCTAGGCATATCCGTAAGGAGAAGAGACGTCTGAGCACGGGTATATCCGCAGTGAAGAGAGGATATCTAAACATATGCGCGAAGGCGAGAAGATGTGTAAGCATATGCGCAGAGAATGTGCGCGAAAAGGAAGGGACGTCTAAGTTTTAATGCTTGTAATTTTAGCACAATATGCCGGAGCCTGTTACGGGGTGGAGCGTGCCCTGTCCTTGGTTGCTGAAGCTGCCCGTACAGAAGCACCCGTGCATACCCTGGGGCCGCTGATTCATAACCCCCAGGTGGTCTCTGAGCTAGAACGACATGCCATTGGGGAGGTGCGACACGTTGACGACATTGAAACCGGCATCATCGTGATTCGCTCCCACGGTGTGGCTCCCCAGGTTATCGAGGCTGCTCATGCGAGGGGCTTAACGGTTGTAGATGCCACCTGCCCTCATGTCCAAAAGGCCCAGCAGGCTGCCCGCCGCTTGGGACAGGAGGGCTATACGGTGGTGATTGTTGGCGAAAGGGGTCATCCTGAGGTCGAGGCGATAAAAGCGTACGCTGGAGGGGATCCCCTCGTGGTTCAGGACGTGGCCGACCTGCCTGACAGGCTCCCGACGGCGCGTATCGGCGTGGTGGTGCAAACTACTCAATCTGAGCACAACCTGGAGGCCATCATTGCAAACCTGCGCCAGCGTGGCATAAAGCCCTTGGTAAACAATACCATCTGCTTTGCCACCCGCCAGCGTCAGCAGGCCGCAGCCCGTCTGGCCCGCGAGGTGCCGGCGATGATAGTGGTTGGTGGGCGTAATTCTGGCAACACCACCCGCCTGTATCAGATCTGTAAAGCCGCCTGTGCTCGCAGTTATCATATTGAACAGGCCAGTGAGCTTAAACCAAGCTGGTTTTGTGGTGTTGACACCGTGGGGCTCACCGCTGGTGCCTCAACTCCCCCTGAACAGATTGATGCCGTACAAGCCGCCCTTGAAGCGCTGTGAGATGAGAACCACCAACCGCAGACAGCTGCCTGCTGGAAAAAAGGCTAATAATGGTCTGGAAGGCATGTGAGATGAGAACCACCAACCGCAAACAGCTGCTTGACCCAGGGATACACAGCAGGCAAGCGCCTCAAGAAGCGCCTGGCGGCCCTTACTGTGGACAACAAAACGGCCGTTGGCATCGCCAGGACCCTGCAACGGGAGGTCTTAGTGGTAGACTTTAGCGCACAGGCTCTGCTGGACGTTTTACGCGTGCGCGCAGGCTTTGGATAATTGAGAAAGCGGGTGTATGGTAGCAGGCACCGGCCGCGCTGTCGCTTAAACGCTTGCAGTCCTTCACCCAGAAAGGCCACGATGCCCAAACCGATAGTTGCCGTGGTTGGTCGCCCAAACGTGGGCAAGTCCACCTTTGTCAACCGCATCACCAGCGGCAATGAAGCCATTGTTCATGCGCAGCGCGGGGTAACCCGTGATCGTTCCTACCATCAGGCTGATTGGAACGGCCGATGCTTTATGCTGGTGGATACCGGTGGCATTGAGATGGAAAGCACCGATGCGTTGATTGCCCCTATCCGCAACCAGGCGCTCGCGGCCATGCAGGAGGCCGACGCCCTGATTTTTCTGGTTGACGGCGCTGTGCAGCCCACCGCTGATGACCTGGCACTGGCTAAGCTGCTTAAGCATAGCGAGCGTCCGGTTTTGCTGGTGGTTAACAAGCTGGACAATCCGGCAGCGGTAGAAGCGATCTGGGAATACTGCTCACTGGGTTTGGGTCAACCCTGGCCTCTTTCCAGCCTGCACGGACACGGCAGCGGAGATTTGCTGGATGCTCTGGTAGCTCTGTTGCCTGATCCAGACGATGGGGAGGATCGTGAGGTTGAGGCTATCAACGTCGCAATTATTGGTCGGCCTAACACGGGCAAATCTACCCTGGTCAATCGCCTGTCCGACAGCGAGCGTTCCATCGTTAGCGATGTAGCGGGCACAACGCGCGATGCCGTTGATATTCTGGTTACCCGCGGCGGACAGGCGTATCGGCTGGTGGACACGGCCGGTATGCGTCGTAAATCGCAAATTGACCAAAGCGTGGAATATTACGGTTTTGTGCGCACCTTACGCGCCATCGACCGCGCCTCAGTGGCTTTGTTGCTAATTGATGCGTCGTTGGGTCTCACCGACCAGGATCAGCGTGTTGCCGCCCTGGCTGCCGAGCGCGGCTGCGCCTTGGTCATTTTGCTTAACAAATGGGATCTTATTACCGATCCTGAACAAAGACAGCAGCTGCTAGCCCACCTTGCAGACCGCCTGATTTTTGTGGAGTATGCTCCCCGCGTTCTGATTTCTGCCTTAACCGGGCGCAATGTCGAGCAAATCTGGGCGATTATTGACACGGCTTATGCGCACTACAGCGCCCATTACCCCACCAGCAAATTGAACGCCTTCCTAACCAAGCTGCGCGAATTTGGGCATACGGTGTCCAAGGGGCGGATGCAGTTGCGCATCAATTATGTTACCCAAACAGGCAGTTGTCCGCCGCAGTTTAGCTTCTTTGCCAATCACCCCCAGCTGGTTGATGACAACTACCGGCGCTATCTGGAAAACCGGCTGCGTGAATATTTTGACCTGGAAGGTACGCCGGTACGGTTGCGCTTCCGCCACAAGGCGCGTAAACAAGACTAAAGCGCGGGGCCGATAGTACAATAAGGCGCAAGGCCCGCTGGCTTGCGAAAGGATCGCTTGTTTGATGGTACAGGAAAGGACGCAAAACTGATGGTGGAGTACGTCTGTATAGTAGGCATAGCTCTGGTGCTGGCCTATCTCTGTGGTTCGCTGCCGGTGGCTCTGGTGGTGGGAAGGGCCAGTGCGGGCATCGACATCCGCCAGCATGGCTCCGGCAACACCGGCACTACCAATGCCGTGCGTACCCTGGGATGGCTGCCGGGTTTGCTGGTGTTTGTCTGCGATGCGCTTAAGGGTGCCCTGGCCTGTCTGGTGATGCGTTGGGCGTTGTCCTGGGCCGGCATCTGGATCCTGGGCTTAGCGCCAGGTTGGATCCTGGCTGAAGAAGCCCCAGGCGTCCTTCAACCCTCTCTTCCCCTCAATCTGCTGGTAGATCTGCCGCTGGCCCTTGCCTTTATTGCCAGCGTACTGGGACATATGTTTTCACCCTTCATGGGCTTTAAGGGCGGCAAGGGTGTTGCTACAACACTGGGAGCGTTGCTGGTGGTAATGCCGCCGGTGGCCCTTTGTGGTTTGGGCCTGTTTCTTATAGTGCTGCTTTGTTCGCGCATGGTATCTCTTAGCTCCATCCTGGGTGTGCTGTCTGTTCCTGTGTTTGCCCTGGTTTTTTACAAAAATTCACCAACCTTTATTGTATTTGCATTGTTGCTGGCGCTTGCGGTAGTGGCGGCACATAAAAAGAACATCAAGCGCATCATCCGCGGTACTGAACCACGGCTGACCCTGGGCGCAAAGAAGAGCGCTCAATGAGGGTTGCGGTTATCGGAGCTGGTAGTTGGGGCAGTGCTGTCGCCCGTCTGCTGGCCGGCACCGGTCATTCAGTTATGCTGTGGGCGCGCAATGCTCAATTGGTTGCGCATATCAACGCCACGCGGCAAAACCCCCACTACCTGCCCGACATTGAGCTGGGCGAAGGGGTTGCGGCTACAGATCAGATGCCTGTTGCCCTACAACGCGCCCAGGCCGTGGTACTGGCCACTCCCTCTCAGGCTGTACGTGCAACCTGCGCGGCAATGGCCAGCGCCTATCCCCCTGGCGTTCCCCTCCTGCTTTTGTCAAAAGGGCTGGAAAACGCCAGCGGCCTGCTACTTTTGGACGTGATAGCCAAGGTCTTAGCCACTGACCAAGGGAGTGGTTCGTCTGAAGGCAAGGCGGCAACGCCCAGGGAGAGTGAGCTTTTAGCCACTGCCCAAGGGGACAAGATGCCCATTTCTGCGCCATCAGGTGTGTTTGCCCATGCTGCTTCTGTCGGTGTCAGGGTGAGGGAGTTTGAGCCGTCAGGCGTGTCCGCAGGCCAAGCAGAGACGTACGGTAGCCTCAAGGAACAGACACCGGTTGTCGCAGAGCGGCCAGTTCCTCTGGCGGTGCTCAGCGGCCCCAATCACGCGGAGGAAGTAGCCCGTGAAATGCTTTCAGCCACGGTGATTGCCTCTCAGGCTACCGCAGTCGCTGGGTTTTTTCAGTCGCTGCTGGGTACTGATTTCTTTAGGATATATACCTCCACCGACACCGTTGGCGTACAACTGTGCGGCGCTGCCAAAAACGTCATCGCTATCGCCAGCGGTTTGGCCTCCGGCCTTGGGCTGGGCGACAATACCGCAGCCATGCTGATGACGCGTGGTCTGGCTGAGATAGCGCGCCTGGTTGTAGCCTGCGGCGGCAAGGGCCAAACGTGTATGGGATTGGCAGGAATGGGCGACCTTATCGCTACCTGCACGTCTCAACACTCTCGTAATCGTGCCTTTGGCCTGGCCCTGGCGGCCGGCGCTCATTATCAGGATTATGAACGCCAAAACAAGATGGTTGTTGAGGGAGCCCTGGCCTGTCAGTCCATCACCCGGCTGGCCTGCGCCCATCAGGTGGATATGCCCATCTGTGAAACCATGCGTGGGGTTATTTGGGAGGGCCAACCGTTGCAAGAGATAATCCCAGCCCTGATGCGGCGTAGCGCCAAACCGGAGTTTTACTAGTGCTCCTTGTGCCCCACAACCGCGCAATTTGGGCGGAAATGACCGGGCAGGAGCGGCGGATTTGAGAAAGCCGATGTGTCAGCTACCCCACGCAACCACGAAAGCCGGGAAGGAACATGTCTAAAGTTCTGATTGCTCCATCAATCCTCAGTGCCAACCCGCTTAATCTGGAGCGCGACATTGAGCTTCTGGAACAGGCGGACGATCCGCCGGATTGGCTACATATTGACGTTATGGATGGCCATTTTGTACCCAACCTGACCATGGGTCCCCCCTTTATCGCAGCCCTAAAAAAACGCGTGAAAACGCCACTGGATGTTCACCTGATGATTGATAACCCTGACAGTCAGTTGGATTGGTACCTTGAAGCTGGTGCCGATTACCTGACTGTCCATATCGAGGCGGCCTACCCCCAATCCCACGGGAGCAAGGGAGCTTCAGCGGGCATCGGTGCGCTAAGCGCAAGAGCCCAGGAGCGCCTGGATTTTTGGCTTAGGCGCATTCGCGCCGGTGGAGCCAAACCCGGCCTGTCCTTGAATCCGGGCAGCGATGTGACCCTTCTTACCCCTTTTCTGGGCAGTTTGAATCTTGTCCTGGTAATGAGCGTTCATCCGGGTTTTGGCGGCCAGAGCTTTTTGGATGACAGCCTAGAGCGTCTGGCTCAGATTGCTGCTTGTGCCACAGCCTGTGGCAGTGACCTGCTTTTGGAGATTGACGGCGGCATTAACACGCAGACAGCACCGGCGGCAGTGGCGCATGGTGCCAACGTATTGGTGGCCGGTCACGCTATCTTTTCTCAACCCGATCCCCAAAAAGCCCTGGCAAACCTACGGGCTTCCGTCGCCTGCGCAGAAGCATGAAACCTGCACGCGCGCACGGGCTATCGGGTCTCACAAGGAAACAACCTCCATGGCGAGCCGTCTCCTTTGCCTGAGCCGTCTTGTTGCGAAGCCGTCTCCTTGGCCTGACATGTTGAAGGGCGTTATCTGATGAGAACGTCAGTCAGGCACGCTTCTTCACTTTGAGCTACTGAGCTGCTGGTGCCCTCGCTACCGGAGCCTGCTTCGCCGCTGGTGCTGCTTGCCTCGCCGCCTGTGACGCTGCCAGAGCCGTCGCTTTGATTGACCTGTGATGCCGCCAGCGCCGCAGCCTCTGCCTCAGCCTCTGCTAAAGCCGCCGCTTCTGCCGCCTCAGCCTCTGCCAGAGCTGCTTGTTCAGTCTGATTTTTGGCCAGGGCCCCCACGGCGTCTACTTCTTCACCCGCTGGCGCGCTGGCCTTGTTTATGGTAATGGCTGACGCGCTGTAGCCGGGAACCTGGCCGCAGCCAGCAAGCGCCAACAGGCTTAAAACTAGGCCCACCACGGCCAAACTAACCAGCGAACTGCGCGCGCGTCCATCCTGGTGATAGGTGTTGTTACTTCTGTTGATGCTGCCCATGCTGTCACTCTCCCAAATACGTTAGCGTTTGCATAACCAAGCTTGTTTGTGAGGTTGTAATGATAACATCTAAACGGCAGTTATTCAATGTCCAATTAAGTGGCAGATAGGCTTGGTAGCCAAAGTCACTGATGGTCGCCTTGGCGTTGGGGCCAACACGACTGGTGGTGAGAAACGCTTCGCACACAACAACGCCTTCTCGCTTGTCTCCTTCGTCCACGCTGGCTAACTGTGCGGCCTTCTCGGTCTCTGCGCTTAGGCTGCCTGTCTGCGCGGTTTGCCCTTCCTCTTCGTCCACGCTGGCTTCCGGTCCGCCCCCATTGGGCGGGCTTATACGCACAAACACGCGGGTATCAGCGTCAACAAACTCGGTATCCAGCAGACCGCTAAGAACCAGGTACGGGCCGTTAATGGTGGTAGTAATGGTGGTGTTGGATGTTACGCTTTGAGCCTGCGTTAAGGGCTGGGCAGGTACAACAGGCGCGGCAAAGGCGGGAGGATTGGCCGAGAAGTTTAGCATGGAACGCTGAGCGCTTTCGACAAGCACCACGTCGGGCCGGTAGAGTTCCAAGTCACTAAGATCATAGGGCAGCAGTTTGGAATAATAGGCCTGGTTAAAGCTAGCTGACAAGAAGGGAATCAGCGCGTTAGCAAAAGAATCTCGGTACATCAGCAAGGTCTTGCTGCCCGTTGGATTTATCGTTGCGGACTCGGCTGTCTCCACGTCCTGGCCCGCGACCGCATAGGTATAGGCTGGCAGGTCAAAGTAGAAGTTGGTCTCCGGCTTAACGGCGGTGGGAAAAAGCAGCGCTTCAAGGTCGCCCAGATGATCAGTGCGCGCCGTGGCTTCCTCAGGCGTAAGGGAAAGCGCGGGTAGCTTGAGGTCGCCCATTATCTTTTGATAGGCTAAAAGCGCGCCTCGATTGTTCCAGTGACTGTCGCGCTGCAGGTAGAGTGGGCCGGCGTCGCCTGAACGTAACGGGTCGTACAGGTCTATGAAGGTAACGCCCGCCCTTGTGAGCGCCTGGGCCAGCCGCGCGGGATCATTAACTAAGCTGGACTGGTACCACCAGGGCATCTGCTGGGGATAGACACTGTTTTTGTTGGGCACTACAACCAGCGCAAAGCGCGCCCCGGCAGCTTGTACCTTATCCTGCAACAGACGCAGGTTATGGGCCTCATTAAAGAGCGCTCGCTCGCTGATTGGTTCTGGGCCCAAAAAGTCATTGAGGGTACCGCCGTAGTACAGCCAGCCGTTGGTACCAAAGATCACCTGATCAGTGGGTGAAACGCCCAAAAGACCTGTTTGTAGCTGTGCGTGCAGGGTAATCAGTTCTGGGCGATAGGCAAAGTGATCACTAAAATACTCGCCGGCCTCGGAGAGGAACTCTACGTTAAGGCTGCCGTCCTTGTTGTGCGCGGCTGGCCACGTAGCTAAATCTGATGTCTGAACCTCTGGGTTGGCCCGATACCAGAGCATACCCACGCAGGGCGTTAGCAGCATGGCTGCCGCCACAAGCAGATATGCCACCGATGCCCTGGTTTTTATCATGCGTTCACCTTAGAACCTAAAGTAAATGAAGGGATTATAGCCTCCGGAAGCCAAAAATAACAGGCAGAGCGCTAAAAGCGCCAGGCTGCCCAGATAGCTGAAGGCTCTCAACGTCGCCTGGCCAGGGATTGTACCAGAGGCCGCAGGCGCGTGAGCCGGTGCGCCCGATGCCGGGGCAGGATGCCGCCGGAAGCGCCGGATCATATCCGGCAGCCCAAAGGAGCCCAGTGCGCCGCACCCAAAAACCAAAATGAACAACGGGTTAAGCTGGCTTAAAACCAACGAGGCTGCGGCAGGTGTCAACCACCAGCCGGTGAACATCTGAGAGATAAACAGGGCCGCCTGTCCAAAATCGGCTGCTCTAAAAAGCACAAATCCCAAACAGACAATTAACAGCGCGTAGATATGCCCAAGGAGCCGCGGCAACTTTTTAAGCGGCAGGTAGTCCTCAGCCAGCAGAAAAACCCCATGAAACAAGCCCCAAACTACAAAAGTCCAGTTGGCGCCATGCCACAGTCCCGTGCAGAAAAACACCACGAGTTTATTGAGCGCCGTACGTGCCCGGCCACGACGATTGCCGCCCAAGGGGATGTAGAGGTATTCTTTAAACCAGGTTGACAGGCTGATGTGCCAGCGTCGCCAGAACTCCTTAATGGTGGTGGAGATGTAGGGATACCGAAAGTTTTCCTTAAAATCAAAACCAAACATTTTGCCCAATCCAATAGCCATATCACTGTACCCGCTAAAGTCGTAGTAGATCTGTAACAGATAGGCCAGCGCCGCCAACCAGGCAGCTGCGGCGCTGATGTCGTTGGCCGGCGCGTCAAAAAGTGTGTCCACACAGATAGCAACGCTGTTGGCTATCAGCACCTTCTTGGCCAGGCCCACACAAAAGCGCCTGAAGCCGTAAGCAGCACGGCCGGCGCTGAGGCTGCGCTGTTGCAGTTGAGCGGCGATGTCATGGTATTTAACTATAGGCCCGGCAATCAACTGGGGGAAAAAGGAAATATAGAGCAGGATGTTCAGGTAGTTTTTCTGGGCTACTACCTGACCACGGTACACGTCGATCACGTAGGACAAAGCCTGAAACGTGTAAAAGGAAATACCAATAGGCAGCAAAATCTCCAGTAGAGGCGGATCCGCCGCCAACAGTCCGGCGTTGACCGCGATCTGACCGGAAAGATCAAAGACACTTCCTATAAACATGTTGGCGTACTTGAACACTGCCAACATGCCCAGATTAAGCATAATTGCCAAAATAACTATCAATTTTGCCGCGCCTGGTGGTCGGTGTGCGGAAGTACCGGACGGCTGATGCGCGGGGTTGTTGAGTGACTGGTGCGCGGAAGTATCGGACGGCAGATCTGTGGAGGTGGCGAGCGTCTTTCCCAACAGGCGCCCAAACCCATAGTTAAACAACGTGCTAAACAGCATCAGCACTACAAAAACCGGCTCGCCGTATGAATAGAACAAAAGGCTTGCGACAATCAGCAGCGCGTTTTTAGCGCGCATACCGGGGATAAGGCTATGCGCTATGAAAACAAGTGGTAGAAAGATGCAAACAAAAACCAGAGAACTAAAGACCACGGCACTAACCGACGGCTAGTTCAGGGGGATGCGACGCCGGTCGCCGCCTGCCGTAGGCACCGTGAGATAGCGATAGCCCGCCTTGCGCAAGGCCGCATAACCCTTCTCAAAATCCCTGCCAACATCGGCGGGACAATGGGCATCGGAGCCGATGGTACACGGTACCCCTGCCTGACAAAACGCCCTTAGCAATGCTGGCGCCGGATACAGCTCGCCCACCGGCTTGTGAAGCCCGGAGGTGTTTACCTCAACCATTACACCTGCCGCCGCCGCCGCCTCAGCCATTGTTGCATAGAGTTCTCGTGTATCAAACTTGGGTTTGAAACCCAGTTTTTTAGGTAGATCGGGATGGGCCATGATGTCAAAGGGTACGGGGCTGGCTAGTGCCTCCAACCACAGCTCAAGATAGGCGTCCCAAACATTTTGCTCACCGCGCTCCTGCCAACCGGCAAGGCCGCTCTCATGGTCAAACTGCCATTGCTGACCGCCTGCGCTTGTTAGCATATGCACTGAGCCAAGTAACAACTCAAAGGGTTTGCTATGCTCAAGGATAAAGTTGGCGGCAGCATAGCGCCAGTCCACTTCAACACCGTAAATGATTTCAATGGATGGATACGTTTGGCGGGCAGCTTCCAGATACTCGAGGTAGACACCCAGCATATCGGCATCCATCGCAAATGTACCGCTTTCATCAATGCCAGGTGGTAGAGGCAGGTGTTCTGTCAGCGCCACCATGGTCATACCCTGAGACAGCGCGGATTGTACTACCTCATCTACGGTACCAATGCCGTGGTTTGAAAGATAGGTATGGGTATGTGTATCCGTGCGTTCCATGGGTTCCTTGTATCTGTTGAGCAAATCGGTTTGACCATAGGGTGGCCTCACACAACCAGCGATACCTCAAGCCAGGCAAGCCGGCCGTTGCTTGGCCGTTGCTTCAATTTTAGAGCCAGTAGAAGCATAACAGACAAAACCGTTGCGTGTTGTTCAAAACCAGGCGCTTTGTGCGTTAGTTAATTGGGGGGCTCATAAGAAAGCACCGCCCATCGATGTGATGGGCGGTGCTTTGCTTTGGATAGCGGAGCCTTGTCTGCCAGGCTTGACCTGCCACAGGGGCTTAGTTGTTAAGCTCGACCTTTCATGTGCGCGGCCGTCAGGATCACAACCAGGAGAAGCCTCAGTTGTCAGCCTCAGTATCTGTTGGTTGAACCTACGTGTTGGTTGGCAGGGAACAAACTGTCGTCTGCCAGCCACAGGCGGCCGGGCTCAACCTGCCGGGATTCGACCATAAGCTGGCCCCCCTGCTTTCAGCCGGCCAGATATTCCTTAACGTAGTTCGCGGCCTCACGCCCTGAGTTAACCTGATTACCAAAGGCGGTTCCCGGCATATTGATGGTATAGACGTTGCGGTAGTTGTTATTGCCGTCGTTGCCAATGGCATACAGGCCCTTGATGGGTTCCTTATGAGTGTCAAGCACCTGTCGCTGGCGATTCACAAGAAAGCCGCCCACACTAAAGAAGAAGGTGTAATTTAGCTTGGCGATGTAGTAGGGGCCGCCCGTGATGGGGAGCATCAGATCGGCCGGCTTGCCGTAGTCCTCATCCACACCCTGGTTTGCGAGTTCGTTGTAACGCTCAATGGTTGCTTTCAAAGCCGCTGGATCGTGCTTGAAAAACCCAGCAAGTTTCTCAATGCTGTCCGCCGCGTACAGGCTGTTGCCGTTGTTGGTGGCCAGGGAATCATTGAACATCTTCTTTGCTTCATCGCTGGTGCCAAACTTTGCCTCAAAAATTGCCTGATCAAAGATGCAGTAATTGGCCTTATTGGCCTTTCCTGGTATGCACTGGAGCACGAGGTTGTCAGTTGTGAGGTTTTCGCGCGCGAAGCGATCTCCATATTCATTAACCCACAGCATAGGACCGCCGGACGCTATGCCAAAATAGCCGTTGATGGGGTTTTGCGCGTCGTTGGCAAAATCAATCCTGGGAAACGCTTGGATGTTATACAGGATGCTCTGCGCGGCATCACTTAGCATATCAAGGGCGCCTATCTCGGTCGCCATGCGATAACTGTCTCCCGCCGCGTTGGGCGATCCAACAATGAAGATGTCCTCGGTGTCCCAACCCTGTTTAGCGATAACATCGGGACTGCCTCCAAAGCCTCCGCCGGCGAGAATAACGGCCTTTGCGTTGTACTTGATGACGCCTTCGGGACCTTCGGCGTAGGCACCAGTGATTGCGCCATTCTCAAAGATGAGCGAGGTCGCCGAAGTTTTGAGATGGATGGTCGCGCCCAGTTCTTTAATGCGTTGGGTCATAGGCTCGACAAAGCCAACCTTGGATTTGTTGTCCTTAAACCAATGGAATGTGGGATACAAACCACCGTAATAGTCGTCAATGACCCCGCTGTACAAAACCCCCTGCTCAAGGCACCAGTCGATATTCTCGGCGCTTTTAACGCACAGATCCATCCACATAGAGCCGTTCTGGCGGTACTGTCCGCGCGACATTTCAGCCTCAATGATCTGAGCGGGCGTGATGTTGATGCCTCGTTCCTTTTGAAACTTTGATCCTATGGCAAACATACCCTCAACAAAGTTGGCATTACCACCAATGAGATCCGCTTTTTCGATGGCGATGAAATCAGTGCCGTTGAGGGCCGCCTGTACGCAACAGGTCATGCCTGATCCGCCAACGCCCACAATGAGCATATCGGTTGTATACTCCTTGTCGATTTTCGCGGGCGCTTTTGAGCCATGTTGGTCATCGGTTGCTTCGCCAGCCGGCGTAGGAGCTTTGGGCGCGCAGCCCCAGACGGAGCCCGCCACAGCAAGCGCTCCAACTGCGGCTCCACCGGCCAAAAAGGCACGTCGCGAAAGCTCCGGCGTAGCCTGAACACCCTCAACACCCCGTGCCGCATTCTCTTGTTGGCCTGCCGCCTGTTGGGCCTGTCTGTCTTTTTTGGACATAGGCTTCCTCTCTCTTTTCCCACTTTGCCAGCGACACTACGCCAGCAAAGTGCTCTTAACTGATAGGTTCATGGTATCCCGCGCGTGCGCAAATAAAGACCTCTAATTGGGGGGAATGAGTTTCTCTAAGTGATTTCACCCCTTGGGGTGAAGGGGATCTACCGTCGCAACGTGTCTTTTTTAGGGGCCGAAGCGGAGGTCTGAGCAGAGATAGAGGCCGAAGAGGAAGCGGAAGATTTGCGGCGTGCGGCAGACGGAGGAGGACTGTCGGCCGCAGTAGAGGCGTGCGGCGTGCGGCGTGTGGCGGACGGCGTGCGGCGCGTGGCGGACGGCGTGGAAGCCTGAGCAGAGATAGAGGCAGAAGCGGAAGCGGAAGATTTGCGGCGCGTGGAGCTTAAGATGCGACCGGGTACGGGGCCGGGAGCACGCTCTGAGACAAATCCTTGAGCAGGCTCCGCCACCCCAAACGCGGGGGACTGTCTGTCCCTCATCTGGAACGCGCGTTGTTCGCACACCCTGATGAGTTCCTGCTGAGAATGAACAGCGAGTTTACGATAGATGCTGTGCGCGTGGCTTTTGACTGTCTCCTCCGATATGAAAAGCGTCTGGCCTATGGCCTTGCGGTTTTTGCCGCGCGCCAGAAGTTCAAGCGTTTGGGTCTCGCGCGCAGACAACTCGTTGGTGGTGGCAAGAAGTTGGACAACCGTGGCTAGCTCATTGTTATGCGGTGTGGGCGATCCCGGACGGGCAAGACCCCAGGCGGTTTGATAGTTGCGATAACTCATCAGAAACAGACCGGCCACCAGCATAACAAAGGTCAAAAGAAGGAACAGACGCGTGAACGTTTGTGTGGTGTCGGGAAACGGAAAAACGAGACTGCCCGTTGCGATACCCACCATCTGTCCAAGCATGAAACTACCGGTAGGCCAGGCGACAACCCATGTGGCGGGCAGCTTGAAGTTTTTGATGAGATAGGAACACAGCCCCCACATGAGCAGATGCAGATAGCAAAAACCCATAAGCTGAAGCGAGCTGCCCCATGAAAAGGCGGGATAGAAAAACGCTATCAACATTGAGCCACACGCGACAAGTGAAAACCCAATTTGATAGATAAGATGGTTAAAATCCATCATCACGGCGACGGCAGTGACAAGAAGGAGAACGGCGGCAAGGGCATAGCTAACAAGGAGGATGGTGTTTTCCGCATGTCCCTGCACAGAAAACAATCCCAGAAGAATGCCAAATGAAAGGCCGTGGAGCAGCGCGGTGATAAGAAATTTGCCAGGGATATGGAGCGCGGCATCAAGTCCGTGATCGAAAAATGACTTGCGGGGAAACTCTCGTTGGGAATGAATGACGCACCATGCCATCGGTGCCGCGAGGAGCAGTGCGGCGATTGAACAGGCGAGGGGAGGCAAGCGCGAGATGAGGGTGGCGCAAAGGGCGGCCCCCAAAAAGGCCACAATGCCGTGAAACAGCACCTGCCGGGGACCATGTTCCCCAAAGATGCGACCCCATTCTATACAGAGGCAGGCTGTGGGTACTCCTACGCACAGTGAGCCTGTTACATAGAGCGCAATCCCGCCCGCAGTAATAGCGCTGGGAACATTAGCAAATATTTGGGCATCCAGAAGCGCTGTTGGCCACGTTAACTCAAGCCAGAACACATTGGCAATGACGCCTAGCGCCATAAGGCCGGCAAGCAAAGCTATATACCAACGCTGTCGAAAGACCACGTTACTACGTTTGAACCAGATACCCAGGACAAAATAGGCAAGTATGCTGGCCGCTATGGGTCCAACGATGCTGGGTACCGTAAGTGTTGGCGAGAGTTTAACAAGCGGATAGAGCAGAGGACTTTGGAGACTGATGTTTATCCAGATCCAATAAAGCATAAGCCCCAGACAAAGCAGCGGTCGCTGGCGAATGCTGGCGATAAGCTGCGTGAGAAGCTCCCGGCGCAAAGAATAGTTATTGAATATCCCCCCTGCGTTCATATTTGGTTGCTGTCGCGCCACCCTATGGTTTCTCCTGTTCCTGAGCCCCCGAACAATCAGCCGGTCAAGCGGCCGGCCCTTTATTTGATGAGCACCATTGTACCCGTAAATGTACAGGGTGGCTACCACGCATCAGAGTCTGACGGTGGCTGACGGTGTGGCGGCGCATTAGGTGCAGGTGGGCAACCAGTAGTGATAGTGGTTTGTGTGTCCTCGTCTGCTGTTTCATCAGGAGGTGTGCTACACTATGCGCTGTCAGAAATAGCAGGCAAGACAGGCACCAAGACAAAGCACCACGAAGACAGGAACCACAACAGGCAATCTGAAAGGAGTAAAACATGTCACAAATTTCGCCGGGGGGGGGGGGCTCATAGATTAGCTCTCCTTCAGTCCACCAACACCTATGAGGGCGCGAGTATACGCGCCAAAGACGCCGCCCAGGCCCCTGCGCCAGGCGGTTTTTTGTACTCTGAAATAGGTTCTGGAGAGAAAAACGTTACTGGGACTGTCGCCGCGTGGGCCCCTTACACAGGGGACGCCGGCTCAAACACTCTGCGCCCTCGTCGCCACAGTAGTGCAAACTCTCCTGCGGCACATCACCAGGGCTCCTCGGCTTGCGGAGCTCACCGGACGTGCCCTGTACGAGGTTCCTCCCAAGACCCATCACACCTAACTGACACTAAAGGCTTTACCTTAGTAGAACTCATCGTAGTGATAGTTATCTTAGGTATCCTCCTTGCTCTAGCAGTGCCTGCTCTTACCGGCTATATACAAAAGGCACAGGATAAGGAATGGGAAGCCAGAGCCTATGACGCGCAGGTGGCCTTTCGTTCCGTGATTTCAGAGGATCTGGGAAACGGCACTCTGGGCAAGGGAATACCCGCAACAGGTACCTACAGCACCTACCTTACTGAGGGAGAGCCAGTCTTTGCCACAACCAAGCTGAAGTATTTCAACACAGCCTTGTTGTCAGTGTTTGCCTTGGGCTATTCCTATCCAGGAAGCGTTCCTGGCAGCGCCTGGTTACTGTATTCACACAGAGCTGCTGAACTACTTGCTCTTCCCACCACCTTTACCGTAAATTCTTCCCCAGGAGTCTTTGAGATGGTCTTTTTGGCCCCCCGGCCTTCAACCTACACCGCCTCTGATGCGCCAGCCTTTCACTACCGGTACTACCCTGAAGGTAGCCAGACAGGCAAACCCATGGTCTGCGTTACGTTTGGTATTAGCGGCCTTGCGGCAAGCTACGACACTTATACCGACCTCAGCAAAGATATGATCGCTAACGGTGCTGTTGACCCTGACGCGGGCTACCGGGTTCATTACCTTATCCAAGACTTCGGCTAAATATGTCCCTAAAGCTCAAGACGCAGACAGATGATCACCACTCTACCCGATGAGAGGCAGCAGGGAAACACGGTTTCCCTGCTGTAGAATTTCTTCAGAGTACTTTCCCTCATTGCACCTTTCACCTATGCGGCACGCATACTTTTTGCCATCCACAGGGCGGCAGTGCTAAGAGGGGACTTGGAGGGCCCAGGCCGGACAACGGCCCAGTTTTGGTTCATTGTGGTTATGTAAGAGATGGACGATGCCTGATTCTGCTCAACTGACCAAACAGCGTGGGTAAAGGCCAGGGGAAGCAGGAGGCCACCTGCTGTGTCACAGAACAAAGGGTGATGGCCCGTCTGCCCTGTACGCAGCCTTGCCTGCGCCTGTGCTACACTATGCGCTACTACGAAAGACAGGTAAGACAGGCAGCAAGATAGACACCAAGATAAAGCGCCACTAAGACACGCACCACCAAGCAAGGCACCACAACAGGAAATCTGAAGGGAGCGGGAACACATGAGCGCAAAAACATCCAGAATATGCCCGGGGGGGGGGGGGCTCATAGCTTAGTTCTCCTTCAGTCCACCAACCACTATGAGGGCGCGAGTGTACGCGCCAAAGATGCCGCCCAGGCCCCTGTGCCAGGCGGTTTTTTGTACCCTGATTCATCTTTTGGGAAGAAAAATGGTGCCAGGACTGTCGCCGCGTGGGCCCCTTACACAGAGAACCCCAGCTCAAACAGTCCTCAGCCTCGTCGCCTCAGTAGTTCTACCTCTCCTGCGGCCCCTCACCAAGGCTCCCCGGTCTGCGAAACTCACCGGACGTTCCCTCAGCAAGGGGCTATACAAAGACGTGCTGGCTCAGTTTCTTTCCGCTCCTTATGTTCCCCTGCAAAAAAACGCGCTGGCTTCACTCTTGTAGAACTCATCGTAGTAATAGTTATCTTAGGTATCCT
>JAITRZ010000070.1 GCA_031288185.1 Coriobacteriales bacterium | reverse complement strand
GAGGAGGTGCTTGCTGTTCCTTGTGACCCACTGTCCTGTGAGCTGCTGCCTGAGGCAGCCCAGGCGAGTGAAGGAAGAGGCAAGAGGGTACAAGCCAGCGCACATGAGATGAGTGCTCGACAGATGAAGGCCAGAGGCCCCGCGCGATGTTTTTTGTTTATTTGATTAGCGTAATTTGAAGCGTGTTTCTTGGCACCGTCTCGCATCCTTGCCATAACCGACCCTCGCATTCACGTGTCGTGCCTGTTGCGGATGGCAGCTAAGAAGCGTCCTGCCTGTCTAAAGCCTCTACTTCAGTCTAGCAGAGCGTGTGGGGGAAAGACGGTGTGATAGCATTATTTTTTTCACATCCCCCTTGATTTGTGCCATTTTGGGTTTTCTGGGTGAGATCTGTTGTATGGTAATCTGCGGCAAGCGCAGTCAGGTGAGTGTCAAGTGAGCGCAGGTCGCAGGTTAATAAAAACCTGTTTTTGCTTGTAATTCCTCAATCACAGGGGTAGAATAGCGCTAATAAGGGCCTTGGGATAAAAGACAAGGTGCCAGGGTTTTATGCCATAACAGTACAGATTGTTCGACAGAAAGGGAGCACCATGAAAATTTCAGCGCGCAACCAACTCAAGGGCACGGTCGAGAGCATTGAAACCGGTGCGGTAACCAGCATTGTTGCTATTAATATTGGCAATTCTATCATCAAGGCCAGCATTACCAATGACGCCGTCAATGACCTTGGTCTCAAGGTGGGCGATACTGCCTACGCCATTGTCAAGGCCAGCAATGTTGTGGTGGGAGTTGACCACTAAAAACTATTAAAATCACCTACTCAAGCACAGAGTAGTATGCCGCTTTTGACTTGAGACTGTTCAGAGCGCCGCTCCACATGGCGGCGTTCTTGTCGTGCCGCTCCATTGATGGAGGGCCGTCTGTGTGCGATCTCGTTCTGTTTGTGCGCAATCTCGCTGTATCCATGTGCTGTCCCGTTATTCCAGCAACTTTAGCAGATTGAGCAGCTGGGGCAAAACCGGCTCGTTGGCCTTCAGCGGATACAGCAGCTTCTGCGATTTAGTAAGATAGGTGGCCTTTTTCACCTTGAACTGGGCGATCTGCTCGCTGTCGAGCGAAAGTCCCACGATGTTTAATTTGCCGCGCACAACAGCAATACTGCTGATGCCCAGGGCGGCGGCCAGGGTTTTGGCCCGGGCCTTGTCCAAAAGATTAACGGTAGGCGCGGGCAGCCCTCCGTAGCGATCCTCTAGTTGTTGAGCGATGGTGTCCAGCTCAGCCAGGCTGCGAGCGGCGGCGATGCGCCGATAAAACAAAACCCGCTGGTCGGTAGCGGAGATAAATTCTTCTGGCAGGTAGGCATGTACCGGCACATCTATACGGGTGTCCATATGGGCTTCACGCAGGGTATCCGCGTCTTTCCGTTGCGATTTTTGTGTGTCCTCAGACCAAGTGCCAGCTGCAGATTGAACACCCGCTTTGGCCTTGGCACCAGCAGCTGCAGCTAACTCCTCGTGTTCATCCTCAGCTTCAAGCTGTCCAGATTTTACGGCCTCCACCGCCTCGGCGAGCATGGTCGCAAAAAGGTCAAATCCCACCGCTGTTACATTGCCATGTTGTTCAGCCCCTAAGAGCGAACCCGCGCCGCGAATCTCCAGATCGCGCATCGCCACGCGCATTCCGCTGCCTAATTCCTGATATTCCTCAATCGCCGTCAAACGCTCCACTGCTGCCTCCGTCAGGCGATGTTCAGAGGGAAAAAGAAAATACGCATAGGCTTGGTCATGTGAGCGGCCAACGCGGCCCTTTAACTGATAGAGTTGCGCCAGGCCCAAACGCTGTGCATCCTCAATTATCAGGGTGTTGGTGTGTGGGTTGTCCAAGCCTGACTCGATAATGGTCGTCGCCACCAGCACATCAGCCTCATTGGCGGCAAAACTCTCCATCGCTTGCTCCAACTGCTGTTCACTCAGTTGCCCATGGGCACAAACTACACGCGCCTCAGGCGCCGCGCGGTTGACCCGCTCGATGGCTTCATCAATATTCTTAACCCGGTTGGATACGTAATAGACCTGGCCAAAACGGGCCAACTCCCGGCGGATGGCTGCCGATACCAGATCTTCATCCCACTCCCCCACCTGCACTTCAATCGCCGTACGAGCAAGCGGGGGTGTATCTATCAAACTCATGTCACGAACCCCGCTAAGCGCCATCTGCAAGGTGCGCGGTATCGGCGTGGCCGAAAGCGTCAAAACGTCCAGTTGGTCTCGCAGATTTTGAAGTCGCTCTTTGTGCTGCACGCCAAAACGCTGTTCTTCATCAATGATGACCAATCCCAGGTCGCGGGGATTGACATCGGCGGACAGCAGACGATGGGTACCAATCAGCACGTCCACTGACCCGTCAGCCACAGCCTCCAGGATGGCGTTTTGCTCGGCATCGGTCTTAAAGCGGGAAAGCACCTCCACGCGCACGGCAAAAGGCTCAAAGCGCTCTTGAAAGGTCGTGTAGTGCTGCTGGGCCAGGATGGTGGTGGGAACCAGCAACACCACTTGTTTGCCCGCCTGCACCGCTTTGAAGGCCGCGCGTAGCGCTACTTCTGTCTTGCCAAAGCCGACATCTCCGCAAATCAGACGATCCATAGGCCGGTTAGATTGCATGTCGGCCTTGACATCGGCGATGGCCGCCAGTTGATCGGGGGTTTCTGCGTACGCAAACCGCTGCTCCATCTGGTACTGCATCTCGTTGTCCGGCGGATAGGCAAAACCCTGTACGCTGGCACGGCGCGCATATAGGTCAACCAGATCAAAGGCCAGTTTGCGTGCCGCCCTGCGCGCCTTGCCTGAAACTCGCGCCCAGTCTGCGGTATTCAGGCGCGTCAGACGCGGCGCGGCACCCTCAGCGCCCACATAACGACTGACTTTGTCAATCATTTCCACCGGCGTAAACAGCTTGTCGCCTTTGGCGTACTCCAGATGCAGATAGTCACGCTCCACACCATCGACCGTCCGACGAACAATCTGCCTGAACAAGGCAATGCCGTGAGTGGCATGCACAACGTAGTCGCCCGGCACAAAGGGAAAGCTGTAACGGGTGGGGTCGACCTGTGTGCGAAAGCTAGAGGGACGCGTAGAGATCGCGGTATCTTTACTGCTAGAATATTTAGCATGAATATCCGTCAGACTAAGCAACGCGCATTTAGCTGTGGGCACCACTAAAGAACCGGGAATATCCAGGTCGATAAAATGGGCGCTTTGCGCAGAAAGGCGGGGCCAGTGGCGATGGGGAAAAGCACAGGATGATGCAGCGGATGCGTCCGGGTTGGTGGTTGCCTGTTGGCAAAAGTCCAGGTTGTCTGACAGATCCGGCGCACTATGGTCAAAGGGCAGCTCAGCATCACTAAAGGCCAGCATTAGATCCTTGCGTACCCTATCATTGGCCTGAGCCACAAACACCAAAAAGTCTGCGCTAAGCAAGGCGCGGGCCTGATCCACCAGCCGATCACTCCGTCCGTTGATGTCAGGATGACGTATTTTAAGCTGACCGTCCAGCTTGACGCCAGATGCCAGGAGAGACAGCAAAGTTAGACACTGCTGGCTGTCAAAGTCCAGCTGTCCAGGGGCTTGATATAGTCCCTCAAGACTGGTTGCGTGGTCAGCGGCAGACTGCTCCAGCTCATCAAAATAGCGAGCTGCGTCATCAAAAAGCGTGCGGGGCTCCGCTAAAACAACCAGGGTGCGCGGGTCTATCCACTGCAATACGGTACCCACGTGCTCAAACAGATAGGGTTGGTAGCGCTCTACACCAGCAAAGGGAATGCCCTGTTCCAAGAGTTCCAGATGCGGGGAGGCGTCAGCGGGCAGGTGGCTGGGTGTAACAGAGGCGTTGCTTAGGCTAAACTCACGGATGGGCAAAACAGAAAGGGTGCTAAGACTGCCGACAGTTTGGCCGGTAGCGGGCAAAATATGGCGAATAGATTCAACACTATCGTCAAATACCTCAATGCGCAACGGATGGTTAAGGGCAGGGATAAAGATGTCCAGCACATCGCCGCGTAGGGCAAAGCTGCCGGGCTGGAGTGCCTGAGAGGCGCGCTCAAAGCCCATCTGTGTCAGCCTTAGTGCAAGTTGGGCGTAGTCAACCGGTAAAGGTTGTTCAACGGTAAAGTGCAACGGGGGAGGCAGGGCCTTGGATGGATCAGGCATAAGCCGCAAAAGTGAACGGGCAGACGCTACTACGATAGCCGGCTGGCCCTGCGACAGACTAAGCAGTGCTTGGGTACGTGCAGCCAACTGTTCAACGTTGGGTTCAGTGGTCAGCCAGGGCAGATCACTCCGTAGCGGTAGCTGCATAACCCGCTCTGCGCCCAAAAAAGTGGCGGTATCTCGAACGAGGCGTCGGGCCGCTGCCTCACCCGCCACACAAACAAACAGAGGACGCGGTTCACGATAAAACAGTGTTGCCAAAATAAGGGGACGAAGCGAAAGTGGCACGGCCAGATTGCAGCCTTTGCCTTCGTCCAAGCGCTGGGCCAGCATAGAGAGGGGGGCGGTTGGGGCATCGCCGCGACCGGCGGCAGTCTTTGGACGACTGCTCGCAGTTTGAAGATCGGCGGCAACCTTTGGACGATGGCGCGCAGTTTGAGCTTTATTGGGCGTATCACCGGTGTGGGTGCTTTTGGACGAGTCGCCGGTATGCGTGCTGTTGGCCAAACTGCTGGTATCCTGGCTGGAACAGGGTTTGACGTCTGAGCCAAAGAAGTGCCGAGCGATGTTGGCCAAAAAAACAGAACGCATGGTTGATGCAGCCGCTTCCTACGCACCAGGCCCTGCTGGCAGGCGAACGGCTATGTTATACCAAGAGGCAAACCCAAGCATCAGCAAAGCCACAGCCGCGCAGGCCAGCGTCCAGTATTTCTCACGCATCAGGTAGGTATCTATGGGCAGACGACCAGCAACCCGTAGATAGGCAGACGGCCCGGCCGTAAGCGCATAAAACAGGGTCAAGGCTATCGTTCCCCCTACCACCGTTGCAGCCAACAGCGCCGCCAGTCCGCCATAAAATACCGCATTGGTTAAGCAAATATCAGCAAAGAGCCAGATTGGATAAAACAGCACCGTAACCCATTGCCCATGTGCCGGTCCCCAGATAGCTGGCATGAGCAACGCTCCCAGATTCAGCCGTGGGAGTTGTGCCAACTCCTGTTCATGGCGCTGTTTGCGGGCATCTAATTCTATTTGCTTTACGTTCATGTGCTGCCTCCAAAGGTCACAGCCAAACATCAGGGCTAACGATGCCTGCCGCCGCGCAATAACAACCGCACACGCAACGGCAAGCGCAAGCACGCAGAGTAGTCTCCTTTACATTGTAAACGTTGTAAGAAATGAGGGAACGAAACATGTCGGGAACAGCGGTGACAGTCTGTTGGCGATATGACAGCGCGTGCTGCCTCAGACGTACAGGAGGGGCAGAGGGAAGCGGCGCGCGGCGGTAGATTGTGTCTGCGTTTCTGGTGAGGGCGCGCGACGGCAGATTGTGCCGGTGCCCGGCAGAGCGCGCCTCCCACAAATCGGGCGAGAGCCTAGAAGCGAGTACAGTAGATTGTGTCTGGTGAGGGCGCCTCTGTCGCGTCCCTATGCCCGTTATGCCATATAAGAGGGGCAGAGGTCGCCTACCGGACACTGTGGACAACGTGGACGGCGCGCCTGACAGAACTCCCGACCAAACAGCACCCACATATGGTTAATTGAACTCCAATATTTTCGCGGATACACACGCATAAGATCGGCCTCGACCTGGCTGGGGGTCTTGCCGTTAGTAAGGCCCAGGCGGCCGGCAATACGAAAAACGTGGGTGTCCACCGCTATGCCGCAGACCTTGCCAAATGCGCCGTTGAGCACCAGATTAGCCGTTTTGCGCCCTACACCGGGCAGGCTGATGAGTTCATCCATGGTGTTGGGTACCTGGCCGCCAAAGTCGCTTAACAGGCGTTGCGCGCAGGCGATACAGTTGCGCGCCTTACTGCGGTACAGGCCAATAGTCCTGATAACCTGTTCAACATCCTGCCTGCTGGCAGCTGCCAGGCTGCTCGCGTCAGGCCAACGCGCAAACAGCGTTGGGCTGATACGATTGACCGCCGCATCGGTGGTCTGAGCGCTCAGCAAAACAGCAATAAGCAGGGTAAAGGGGTCGCTGTGCGTAAGCAGGCATTGTTCGCCGGGATAGAGAGTGGCCAGTTGGCGAACCACCTGAACGGCGCGCCGCTTCTTGTGGGTTTCAGACTCTGGCGGCATGAGGCACCCTGCGGCGAACACCGCGACAGACACAACAACAGAAGCGGCCCACCATCAGGTTATCCATCCCCTGTGGCCGGTTGAGCATTCCTGCGGTTTCAGGGGACAACAGAGGTGGCCCACCATCAGGTTATCCACTGCAAAAAGGCATCGGTAAAGTGGCGCAGGAAATTGCGCGTACGCTCACTGAGCTGGCCGTCCGGTTCAATTGACTCAGCAATCTTGCCCAAATACATCTCCGGCTGCTGCATGATGCGCATATTCAAAAAGCCTAAGACCTGCTTGAGATGTTGATTGGCCCCAAAGCCTCCGATAGGTCCCGGCGAGCTACTGACAATTCCGCAGGGCTTTTTGGCCCAGACGTTCTGACCCGCTGGTCGTGAACCTACATCCAGCGCGTTTTTTAACACCGCCGGTACTGAGCGATTATACTCAGGTGTCACAAAGATGACAGCATCCAGCGCACTTACCTGCCTGCGAAATGGTGGATAGCTGGCCGGTGTTTGATTGAAGTCATCAAAATCCTGGTTATAGAGGGGCAGCTCAGCACTGTTGACCTGTTCAATGAGTAAACGGCTGTCGCCCTCAATAAGCAGGGCGCGGATGCCGTTGGCAATCGCCTGGCTAAAGGAGTCAGCGCGCAAACTGCCCACAATAATGCCAATACGTTTGGGCTGCTCCAGTGATTTCAACTGGCCAGAAATAGCGACGGGTTCAGGCGGCGCAACGGCAACCGTGGCGGACGGAACGGAAGCGGCGGTGAGCGTGGAACCTGACCCGGCGGAAGCGGCAGTGAGCGTGGGGCGTGGCGTGGTGGAAGAAGAGATAAGCGCAGAGCAGGACGGAGCATCCATTTCAGACCAGGTACCGTTTGCTAATGCCATGGCAGGCGCTGCCTTGCGAGAAGAGGGCAGGGCGCGCGGTGTACGGTCATTGGATGAGGGGGCGACGGCTACCCTCCGGTTTTGTGAGGTAAGAAAGTAATTCATGGTGAGCCTTTCCCTAAAGCATAGGCGCTTTGCTTACCTGTTGAGATTAACACATCGTTAGTCATGAGGTTCCCTTCCAAGGCAGACATCAGCCAAAACAGTATAAACCGGCGCTTCAGTGCAAAGCTACGAGCGAAAGAGGAAACTCGATTATACTGGTACCAAGTAAGTTGGTGGACTACGGTTTGCCTGACTGCTTATCTGCGAATGTATGTTTTCCTGCGCACCATTTGTTGACCTGCGCTGCTGTCTGCCCGTAAACTTGGGTTGATCTGCGCGCTACTTGTTAACCTGCGCGCTGCTGCCTGTCCGCAGGTTGTGTCCTCTTTGCTGTTTGCCCACGGGCCTTTGTTCTGGTCCGCAGGCTTCTGTTCTATTATGTTCTCGATAATAGCATATCGCAATCAATCCAATGGCACCTATCCAAGGAGTTCAGATGACCGCACCAAGTAAAGCCCCTACCCGTCAGCAGGTGCTCGCGCTGATTCAAGAACACTGGCAACCCCAGGTTCAGACAGAGACCGTAGCGCTTGGCGATGCTTTGGGCCGTGTGCTAACCCAGAGCTATCAGGCGCTGTATAACCAACCGGTGGTGAGGGCTTCCAACATGGATGGCATTGCGGTAGCTTCGGCGCGTTTTGCACAAGGGATGCCCGATACGTCTCACTGGCGCCTGGGTGTGGATTACGTACGTGCTGATACCGGCGATGACTTTGATGATGCCTTTGATGCGGTTATTCCCATTGAGCACATTGTGTTTTTGGCGGAAGGGGGCATTCAGATAGATGACGCGGCTCGCGGTGGTTTGGGCAACCCCGGTGGTTTAGGTGAGAGACCCCGGCAGATTGAACCAGGCCTGAACGTACGTTCAGCCGGCGTCAGCGTCAGGGCTGGCGAGCCTTTAGCTGGCCCCGGTACTCGTATGACGGCAACTGACGTAGCGGCGCTGGCAGCCGGAGGCATCAGCCACGTAGAGGTTGCAAAACGACCGCTGGTTGCCTTTATCCCCACAGGAAGCGAGCTTATACCGCTGGGTCAACAGCCACAACGCGGACAGACCATTGATTCCAACTCTTTACTTGTTGCGCAAATGCTCAGCGATTTTGGTGCCGAAAAACTGCTGTTTAATCCGGTTATTGACAGCCAAACTGATCTGGAAGCCGCACTTGACCGCGCGCTTAAACAGGCCCAGATAGTGCTGATAAACGCCGGCTCCTCGAAGGGCGCTGAGGATTTTAACGCCGAGTTGCTGGCACAAAAAGGTCAGCTGCTCTGCCACTGGATTGCGTCGGCGCCCGGCCGCCCCCTGGCTGCCGCAATCATTGACGGCAAGCCGGTGTTGAATATCCCTGGGCCGCCTTTGGCCACCTACTTTGTTATGGATTGGTGCGTAGGCCGTCTTGTGGCGCAGGCTCTTGGCACTAAACCGGAACCCAAACGCGTTGTATGGGCAACGTTAACGGAGGATCTAGAAGCGCCGCCGCACATGGAGATATTGCGACGTCTTGAGGTGAGCCAGGCCACAGATGGCAGCTATCTGGTAGCACCGCTATCCCGAAGCACAACCACGATACCGCAGCTGCTCAGGGCCGGCGCTCAATTTGTTAACCCACTTGGCCATAGTGGCGGATTTAAGCGGGGCGAACAGATCGAGGTCGAACTGCTTTAGCGGTCAGTTGCAGGCACCACCCATTTGCGGGTTTGGCCATTCGGCCCCTGACGTTTGTGGATTCAATCAGTGAAGTAGAGCCGTCCACGGGCTACAGAAACCGGCCGGCTGAACGCGCGTTTTTACCTTGACATGGCCACCTAATTGATAATAATGCTTAGTATCGAAATGTGTCGCCATAGAAATGAGCCGCGGTAGCCAGCACGCGCAACAGCGCTCACAGGCAACTGATAAAACAGGCTCTCACAAATGAAAGGAGCGCATCATGTCGTTAATTGGGAAAGAACTACAGGATTTTACGGTTCAGGCTTTTGTAAACGGTGATTTTACGGAGGTACGTAAATCTGACATTTTGGGCAAATGGTCAGTGTTTGTGTTTTATCCGGCTGACTTTACGTTTGTATGTCCAACTGAACTGAGCGATCTGGCAGACCATTATGATGATTTCAAGGCTGCGGGAGTGGACATATACTCGGTTTCGACCGACACCCATTTTGTGCACAAAGCCTGGCATGATGCCTCAGATACCATCAAGAAGATTAAATATACGATGATTGGCGACCCTACTGCAACGCTGGCCAAGGACTTTGAGGTTTACCTGAAGGATGAAGGAATGGCTCTGCGCGGCAGTTTTGTGGTTAATCCTGAGGCAAAAATTGTGAGTTATGAAGTCAATTCTAACAATATTGGCCGTGAGGCCAGTGAACTTTTGCGTAAGGCGCAGGCAGCGCAGTTTGTCGCGGAGCACGGCGACCTGGTCTGCCCGGCCAAATGGCGCCCCGGTGCGGAAACCTTAAAGCCCCATTTGGATCTGGTGGGCAAACTTTGATGTACGATCTCATTATCATAGGCGCCGGAAGCGCCGGTATGAGCGCGGCTATCTATGCTGGTCGCGCCAAACTAAACACCCTGGTTATTGAGCGCGACCGACCCGGCGGCCAGATCAGAATCACCAGCACCATTGAAAACTATCCTGGCCTGCCCTCGGTTTCTGGGGAAGAACTAAGCCGAGCCATGCGCAAGCAGGCTGCGAGTTTTGGTGCCAAGTTCATAAACGCCGTGGTTGAAAGCGTAGATTTTCGCGGCGAGATAAAGCGCGTGACAACAACATCCGGCCCGTACGAGGCCCTGGCAGTAATTGTGGCCTCTGGTGCCATGCCGCGTAGCGCGGGCTTTAAGGGTGAGTCTGACTATCTGGGTCGTGGTGTTGCTATTTGTGCTACTTGTGATGGTGAATTTTTTGTCGACATGGATCTGTTTGTCATTGGCGGTGGGTTTGCCGCCGCTGAAGAGGCGCTGTTTCTAACGCGCTTTGCGCGTTCCATCACCCTGATAGTACGCGGTGACAGCCTGAAGGTTCCACGACGGGTGGCTGATAGCGTCTTTGCCCATCCCAAGATAACGGTACGCTTTAACACCGAGATACAAGAGGCTGGTGGCGACGAGCGACTGCGTTTTGCGTTATTTAGGGATAACAAAACCGGCGAGACCTGGCGCTATGAACCCACACAGCCAGACGAGAGTTTTGGCATCTTTGTGTTTGCGGGCTACGTGCCGCAAACCGCCGAATACGCCAAGGCCCTGCGACTGGATGACAACGGATACATTCCCACTGATGAGTCAATGCGTACCAACGTTGACGGCGTGTATGCTGCCGGCGATGTACGGCCCAAGGAACTGCACCAGCTGGTCACCGCCGTCTCAGATGGCGCCATTGCGGCAACTAACGCCGAGATGTACGTGGATGCACTACGCGCACGCCTGGGTATGCCGGCTTTGGGAACAGCGGAAGCCGAGGCGGAATTGGCAACCCAGACAGCCCAGACACAAAATCCCGAAGCACTGGTGTGTCCAACCAAGCAGGATGTTGCTGAAGGCCCAGAGGCGTTGGTGTGTCCGGCTGGCACCACTCAATCAGCAGGCGCAACTTCTGGTGCGGGCTCAGATCCACTGGTGTGTCCGGCTACCGGGGACGACGACAGTCCAGAGGTTTTGACCTGCCCAGCTGCGGCCGATTCAGCGGCAGCTGACATGGCGCAGGACAGGGGATCCTCTGCTGGCGGCCCCCTTTCTGATGATGACAGCCAGTCTGTCAGCGCGATGGCTTCCACGAATAAATCGCCAGTGCCAACAGCACAATTTTTTGATAGCGAGCTGGTCGCTGAGCTGGAGCCGGTTCTGGCGCGCTTTCAAAATGAGGTTGGCATAACTGCTATTTTGGATGACTCTCAGGATCTCGATGCCAGGATGCGTGATTTTGTAACGGAGTTTGTCGCCTTGACCAGCAAGGTCAAGGCGACGTTTTTAGCCAGCGGCGTTGATACCCAGTGTGAAGAGGAGCTGGGCGCGCGGCTTTTACCCTCCTTGGTGTTAACGGACGCCGCTGGCAAACCGCTGGGCGTGCAGTTTCACGGTGTGCCAACGGGCCATGAAATTAACCCGTTTGTACAGGCGCTCTATTATGCCTCAGGGGCCGTCCAAAAGCTGGATGCCTCTCAGGCCCAGCGCATTGCCTCTCTTACCCGACCGCTCAACATCAAGGTTGGGGTTTCGTTGTCCTGTACGCTTTGTCCCGATGTGGTTGCGCATACGCAGCTGATCGCCCTACACAATCCCTTTGTGGTTGCGGAAATGATTGATGTTGCTCACTTTCCTCAATTTAAGGGTCACTGGGGCATTATGAGCGTGCCGGCGGTTGTTATCAATGATGAACGCGTCGCCTTTGGCAAGCGCGACATGAACGGCCTGCTGAGCCTGCTGGGAGTTTAGATGGGACATGAGGCGACAGTTACCGTTCAGCAAAACGCATGTCCACCTGGCCGCTTATCAGATGGATAGAGATACGTCCCGTTGCGGCTTCATCGCCCAAACGCCATCTGCCTATCGGTATATCAGCGTCGTCGTCAACCGTGTGCCCATTGATAAGGACCTCGCCCGAAACCTTATCCACACTAAACTGGTAGTTATCCGCTGAACCATCCAGCTCAAGTGAGGCATGGCCAGATACCATGTCGATGTTTATCGCAGAGCCAGCCAAACCACGGTACTGTACGTCACCAGAGATTGTCTTTAAGTTCAGCGCGTTGGCTTTCAGGCCGGGAGAGCGCGCCTGCAAACTGCCAGAGACGGCATCGTAGTTAAAGTCAGAAATGGCCAGGTCATCTACCACAATTTCGGTCGTACCACTGACCACCTGGATATGGAGCGTATCCAGGACACAACCTCTGGGAAGATAGACGGTCACCGATTGATTATCCCATCCGTCTCCAAAGAGATGGGGAAACTGAAAATCCAGGCCCCATCCACCAAAACCCAGGCCCCATCTAATGTGCTCAGTAATGTCCAGCTTGCCATCATGAGCCGAGACAGCAAAGCGGTCGGGAATGGCAGTTTGTATCTCATAACCGTAGTTGTCACCAACAACAAAGCGCAGATCGGCACTGGTCAGGGCAAGCCTGATGTCGTGCAGCTCCGCTAGATTATGCTCTGACAGCTCTACCGGCGTGGCTGTGTCGTCATTGATATGCAGCCCGCGCTGGTCGATGGAGAAGGAGAAAGGTCGCTGCGCGCCCGCAGCAAGGGCGATGCCACTAATTACCAGGCCAACGGCAAAAACCACCGCGATACCTATCCAGAGCACTTTCAGTCCATGCTTCATGCTTGGTCTCCCTTACGTTTTAACAGTTTGGCAAACAGCCAGGTGATGCCCTGGATAGTCAGACGGCTGATCCAGACAGAAAAGATAAACAGCGCCGTCCCTGCGGCAATGCCCATCAATCCAAGGCCGAGCAATAAGGCGGCCTTGGGCGGAGCGACGAAAAGACCAATAACTGCGACAACTATAGACACAATACTGATGGCAACCACCGCAATGGCGCTTACAAACAGGGTCAGGTAAAGGGTGAAGACGGTTATCAGAAGGGCCACCAACACAACCACAAAAGCGGCTGCCAACGGCAGAGCAATGGGCGAGGCAATAACAGCCAAAACGACTATCCAGAGCGTCTTGAGAGGGCCAAAGTCTTTCTTCTGTGCCGTGTCTTTCTCTGCGTCAACCTGTTTGATGGCATAGTCGCCAATGATCGCTGAGGCAACCTGAGCTGGTGAGCCCAGGGCCGCAATGGCCGCCTGCTCACCTGCTGGTCCGGCCTCCTGCAGATATTCCTCGTAGTAAGCCAGGGCGTTAGCCTGTTCACTTTCCGGCAGCTTCTTCAGACGTTTGCGCAGTTCACTGAGAAATTCATCCTTGGTCATGAGACCCCTCCTTCCAATACCTGATCGACCTTCTGTTTGAACTCAGCCCAGCTGGCGCAAAGCTGTGTAAGCCGGCCGTGTCCACCAGCGGTAATCTGGTAATAGCGACGGTTACGCCCATTGAAGGCTCTATCGTAGACTGTCAGTAGCCCCTCTTTCTGCAACCGCCTGAGTACCGGATACAGCGCCGACTCAGAAACCGCGATAACTCCCCTGACGCTCTGGGTCAGCGCATAGCCATAGGTGTCACTCCTGGCCAGTATTGCCAGCACACAGGCATCAAGCAGTGCCGTACCTAACTGGAACATGGGGTCTTCTTCCTTCCCGGTGTTGTAGATCCGCGACCGAGCGTTTTATTTACGCTGGACGTTTACGCTGGGCGCGGCTTTTCGCAATAACTTACGAGAAGTAATATTATAAAATGAATAATATTGTGTCAAGCTGTATATGAAAGAAACGTACCGAATGACAGGACGACGGCAAGGAGCCGCGTGAGACGGGCGTATAGACGGGCGCATACCGCCTGTTTATTTATGGAGCAATTTTTTCCTGGAGACTATCTTGAAGACTGTCCCGTCTTTGTCTTGGTGACTGCCCTGTTTCACCAGCACCTCGGCACTGAGTCTCACAAACGGCGCGTACGTAACTGTTTCTGTCCTGGAGACTATCTTGAAGACTGTCCCATTTCACCAGCACTACATCTGGGCGTTGAACATAGTTTTAAGGTTGTAGATAACGTCGTCTTCATCAGCCTTGATAACTGAAGCCTCATTGATGGCACTAAGCTGCTCCAATTCATTGGCACCACTGTTGTAAGAGATGGAATGAACCGGAATGTTCACTGCTGACAGCACCGGAGCAATCTTTGTGAGGGAATAGCCCTCATTTTGCTCCCCATCAGAAAGCACAAAAATAACAAAATGAGCGTTAGGCACAGTCGCGCGCTCCGCGCGAATCATGTCCAGAGCAACCAGCACCCCATCATAGGTAGCGGTTCCCCCGCCCGGTGTCAGATTGTTGACCGCGCCGGCAAACTTTGCACGCTGGATGCCGTCAAACGGGGCTATCGGCAGCTCAATATTTACGTCACCAGAATAGGAAACCAGACCAATAGCGTTATCGCTGGATATGTACTGCGCCGAGTTAATAAGTCCTTTTTTCAGGTTCGCTAGCGGCGCGCCTTCCATAGAACCTGAAACGTCAGCCACAAACACGGCCACTACCGGTTTGCCGCCGGACTTGTTTTCCTTCCATATTTTTTGCGCAGCATACAGTCCAGCCCCATCCAGATTGGGTGCCTGTGACAGATAATCTGGGTTACCGTTAAAGCCATACTGGTTGGCTCTGTTCTGGGAAGCATCACTTTTACAGTACTCAATAAACAAGCCCAGCGCAGCCGTCTTTTCAGGCGCTGTATCATCAAAAACATAGAGAGGGCTATCATGACGCACCCCAAACGGGGTAAAAACATGGTTTTGAAGCGCAGGCTCATTGATATAGGCCTGGTATTCCATGGTCATGGCCGTAACAACGCCAGCAGCGGCTGAGTTGCGCATCTCGGCGGTGGTGAACGCTACCGGTGGAGAAACCGCTTGAAAATCAAGCAGGTTTTTGGCGGCCGTTTCTGACAGGGGATTTGAGGGGTCAAACTCATGCAACATGGCGGTAAGCATGTTAAGGCCAGTGGATGAAGCGTAGGGATTGGTGTAGGCCAGCGTGATCCGGCCATCCAAAGCGGCCTGGAGCACATTGGGCAGATTGACGGTGCCGTAGCCTTCGGTAATGGCATCGTGGTCATCTTGTCGCATCAGTATGCCGGCCGTATTGCCCGTGAGCTTGGGCTCGATCAAGGTGATGCCAATGCCCTTTGACGCTATCATGTCACCCCAAAGCTCATTGGCGGGACTAAAGGCATCCGGAATATATTTTTTGCTGTCGATATAATCAAGCGCAAGGCCAGAGGCTATTGGCCGGATAGAGACACTAACGGTTCTTCCCTGATAGGTGGCACCGCTGCTGTTAAACTGTTCAGCAACAACATTGATCCAGCCATCGGTGCCCGACCCGGCTTTTTCCGTGGAGGAGAATAACTCAATATCGATCTGGCCTGATCCCGCAACCGATAAAGGATAGTTATCGATTGCAGGCAGTTCATCAGTGGCTTCACCTGCCCCTGATATGTCCACCGGCGCATCCGAGTGGGTAACGCGAATCTTGGAGAGCAAGGCATCTAAGGTCTGCCAGCCCTCTGTTTCACTGAGATTGCCATAGTCCTCGCCCTCATCATGGCCCTCGATGCCGCAGCCACCCATAATCAGGGTTGCCGTGAGACAGGCCATGAGCAAGACGATCCAAAGTGGTGTGGTGACCAGGTCATGTATCCGCTTCAAAACCATGTCCTCCCTTCAAAAATCCCGGCGCGTTGGCAAGTTCGACGGTTGCCTTGCCGCGTATCTCAGTAGTGTTCATTGGCTGTTAGGTTTTTTAGGGTGCAGATAGTTACATCCAAATCCACACTACCCTTGCCTATGCCGTCCTTGTTGTCGATAAATAACATAACCTGATCCAACAGATTGTCAATACCGTTCATTATCTCGTCGTTTTTATCCAGATAACCCTCTATGCGCTGGCGGTACGTGGCATAAACGGCCTGCTTTTTGGCATCCTGAGCATCCTTGGCATCCCAGATTGTGGCGCGGTTGGCTATCTTGGCAATGTTGACACAAACGGTATCCTCGGCAGATTGCAGGGCATCAACGGCAATCCTCAGTTGCTCGTCACGCCCAGCTCGTTTAAGTATCGCGTCTAATTTATCCTGCTTGCTGTCAATAGCGTCCATGATGTCCAGGCAGCGGTCACGGTAGGCGGCCAGGAGCGGTTTGCCCTGCGTTTCAGCAATCAGAAAAGCCCTTACTTTTTCTGGCGCGGTCTCATCGCCGGGTTTAAATTCATGGGGCGCCTGGACTGCTCGTTCTGGACGAGCGGATAGCGCTGCCAGCCGCTTTGCCTGTCGCGCATCGCTGAGCGAACGCGCGGCCACAAACGTAGCTCCGCCCAGTAACGCTACCAAACCCGCACTGAGGGCACCTACAAACAAGATGTTCAACAGTGGCAGGCCAAACCAAATGATTATGTCATAGGCCATCATCTGCAAAAGCCCGGCCGCAACAAAAAACACAGCGGCGACAGCCACTACCCCAACCAGGCGTTTAAGCAAACGTCTTGAACCTGGCGTGGGCCGGTTAACGGGTGAGGGGCTTTGATTCATCCGAGCAAGAGGTCACTGGCGGCTGGTGTCAAGGTGGCAGGATGTGTTATTTCAGGCAGCGTTTTCTGAACAGGGGGTCTCTCCCCTGAGGTGCCTCCGGCAACCTCCAGCAGCTTGGCTTTAAGCTGGTTTTCTATCTCGATCAGCGCAAGCTGCGCCTCAGCTCTGTCACGCTGCCCCGCTTCTTGAATGGCCTTGACCTCATCCAATGTGGAGATAAGCTGTTCATTGGTATGATTGAGGGTCTCAATGTCAACAATGCCCCTCTCACTCTCGCGGGCCGCGTCAATGGTACTCTGCTTTAAGGTATCGGCGTTTTTGCGCAGTAATTCGTTGGTGGCTTCGGTGACCTCACGCTGTGCCCGGATGGCCGCAGCACTGTGACTGAGGCCCAATGCCAAAACCATCTGGTTTTTCCACAGGGGAATGGTATTGTTGAGTGAGGTCTGTATCTTTTCTGCCATCAACGCGTCGTTGTGCTGCACCATCTTAATTTGCGGAGCCATTTGAAGCGAAATGGTACGGGTTAACTCCAGGTCATAGAGACGTTTTTCAAAGCGATTGATCATGTCGGCCAGATTTTTGGCCGCCTGAGCGTCAGCCTCTTGGCCGCTGGCCTGAGCCTTGGTTTGGAGGGCAGGCAACTCCTGCTCTTGAGCCTGGGCCAGCTTTTGTGTGCCAGCCACAAGGTAAATGTTCAGGTTGTGGATATAGTCCAGGTTTTGGGCATACAACCTGTCCAACAACTCGATGTCCTTTAGCAGCGCGAGCCGATGACCGTCTAAGGCCTTGCTGATCTTATCGACATTCTTTTCCATATCGTCATATCTGGCCTTCAGGGTAACAATACTGTTTCCTGCTTTAGCAAATAATCTGGCCAGGCCCTTTTTCTCCTCGGTAACCTCAAAACCGCGCAGCCGGGTAACCAGACCAACCACCAAACCTCCCACTTCATCAAAGTCTTTGGTGCGCACTGACTCAAGCGCCTGGTCTGAAAAGGCCGTCATCCGTTGCTGTAGGCCAGAGCCATATTGCAGCACATCATGAGTGCGCGTCAGATCGAGCTTGGCCACGATCTCATCCTTTTTGCGCTGCTCTGCCTCAGTAAGCTGAATGCGGCGGTTAGTATCTACAACCGCATCATCTCCCGCAGATGCTTCGATAATCGTTGCCGAGGTGGCAATGATGTCACGCGCGGATTGCTGGGTTGAAGAAGTAGAGGCGGCAGCATTAACGGTATCGTTGGCATCAGACATCTCTTGCCCCTTTCTCTCGTGCACCAATCAGATAGTTCATGTCTTGCGGTATGGTCAGAGCGTGCCCGGATAAACGCCCTGGACACAATGTTAGCAGATATGTCTGCGCACGAGATGGCCGGCGCGCGGGACACCGTGATCCTATCAGGAAGAGGTGGACGTTTACTTGTCCGAAAATGGCGAGTATGTTCTGGCATTTGTCTTACAATGGGGTAATCAACAGAAGGGATGCGGCTATGAACACGACAGATGAACAGCGACGAGGACTTTATGCGGCCTTCAAGTCGAAGGACACGCGCTTTGATGGACGCTTCTTTGTTGGGGTTTCATCCACCGGGATTTATTGTCGGCCCGTCTGTCGGGCCAAGATGCCCAAATATGAAAACTGTACCTTTTATAAAACCGCTGCCGAGGCTGAACAGGCAGACTACCGGCCCTGCCTGATATGCCGTCCAGAGCTGGCTCCCGGCCGCTCGATAACAGATGCCACAACAGCTCTGGCACATCGAGCAGCCCGCTACATCGAGGAAAACTGTGGCAGTGGCATGGATCTGGAGAATCTGGCGGGCAGGCTTGGCTATACCGGCCGTCACCTCAGACGTGTATTTCAGACTGAATACCACGTTTCCCCAATCGGGTATCGACAGACCTGTAGACTGCTTCTGGCAAAAAATCTCCTTACTGACACCGACCTGCCCATAATCAGGGTTGCCACGGCGGCCGGCTTTGGCAGTCTCAGGCGCTTTAATGACGCGTTTAAGACACACTACCGGCTCTCGCCGTCAGCGCTACGCAAACAGGCATCAGGTGGGAGCAAGGGCCAAGACGCAACCACTCTGACACTCGGCTATCATCCACCCTACCGATGGCGTGAGTTATGCGGTTTTCTCGCGGGACGCGCGATACCGGGGGTTGAAAAGGTGGATGCGGATGAATATCTTCGCACTGTCCAACATACAAACACTAAAGGCGAGCAGATATACGGCTGGGTTAGAGTTAGACAGACCCCCGGAAAAACCTCTTTACAGGTCACCATCTCCTCCAGCCTGCTTAGCGTGTTATCACAGGTGCTGGCGCGCGTGCGCCATCTATTTGACCTTTACAGTGAGCCCTTCACCATCGCCGATACATTGCAATCGATGAACGACATCAAGCCCGGTTTGTTTGTCCCCGGTATCCGTGTCCCTGGATGTTATGACCCCTTTGAGATGGTGGTGCGAACGGTTCTTGGCCAGCAGATAACAGTTAAGGCCGCGACCACCCTAACAGGTAGATTTGTCCAGACCTTTGGCCTGTCAACCCAGCAATCTTTCGGTGGATGCGACCGTGTATTTCCTTCCCCTGAAAGGATAATTGAAGAGGGAGATCTGCTTACTGATAGGTTGGGGGCCATAGGGATAATTGCGTCACGCTCAAAGGCAATATATCTCTTGGCACAATCCTTTGCGCAGGGCTCCATAGACCTGAGTCCCGGCGCAAACCCACAGAAGGAGATAAAAAAGTTAATGGCTTTGCCAGGCATTGGGAAATGGAGCGCGCAGTATATCGCCATGCGCTCAATGGGCTGGCCAGATGCCTTCCTGGACACTGATTATGGAGTAAAAAAGGCCCTCGCGGCGTTTTCAAAAGAAGACATCGCTCAACTTTCTGACTCATGGAGACCGTGGAGAAGTTATGCGGTGATCAGTTTATGGAATTCACTATAAAGTCCCCGACGCGCCAAGACTGTTCTTGGTTCTTTTTAACAGATGGAGGATATGATGTATTATTCAGCACTATTTAAGACCCAGGTTGGAGACCTCACGTTTGCGTCTGACGGACAGAGCCTGACCGGGCTTTGGATTGACAACCAGAAATACCACGGTGGTTCAACGCTTGAAGGTGCCAAAAAGAATGATGATCTGGAGATATTTGATGCGGCGCGAAATTGGATAACCCGATATTTTGCCGGCGCAAGGCCAACCCCCCTTGAGCTTTCACTCGCACCGCAGGGCAGCGCGTTTAGACAAGATGTCTGGGACATCCTGTGTCAGATTCCCTACGGCGAGGTCTTGACCTATGGAGCCATCGCCAGACAGATGGCCAAAAGGATGGGCAAGGCAAAGATGTCAGCTCAGGCGGTGGGTGGCGCGGTGGGCCATAACCCTATCTCCATCATCATTCCCTGTCACAGAGTGATAGGCTCAAACGGCAGCCTGACTGGTTATGCCGGCGGCATTGGACGCAAGGTGCAGTTGCTTGAATGGGAAAATGTCAACATGATAGACATGTTTATCCCAACCAAGGGCACGGCACTCTAAGCAGCGCCTTTGCTGCTGCTGCGTCAACAACGCGAATCATCGTGTCGCGCTTTGTCGCATGGCCAAGAAGATTGATGCTACCGTACCAAATGGTTTCTTGGTCGATGATGGCCAGACATTGACGGGCTTCTGGCCTACAGACAACTCTGCATCCGCTGTCTTCGAAGCGGGCGACAAGCAAGGCCGTTGTCTCGTCTACATCTCGCTTGTTGCCTTGCGTGTATATTGTTATTGCTAGTTCCTTCTGAGCAATCTGCGGCAAGGATATGAGCCTCTCAGCCCTGTATTTCACTATGCGTGGGCTGGCAATTACCAGCTCGTTTTGCGCCTGCAAGCAATCTTTCCAGAAAGCGTCCCAGTAGTCGTCTTTGCTAAAAATTATACTGGCGACCGTATCGTTGGCATCAGAATCAAGGTTGGGCAAGATGCTGTATCCATTTGCTTTGTAAGCCGCCAACCGCTTATGATACATGGTGCCAAGCATTGCTATACCTGCGTCAATGTAGTCATAGATTCGTACGTCTTCTTTGCCCTCATAAATTCTGTGCAGTCTGCCTATATACTGAGCAACCTTTCCTTTCCATGAGATTGGCATAGCTATGAACAGGGTGTCCAGACGTGGATAATCAAACCCTTCGCCAACCAGCTGGCCTGTGCCAACAATCACAAATGGCTGTCCCTCTGACAACGCCCTCAAGCGCTCAGATGCTTCGCGACGTTCCTTTGTGCTCCTGCCGCCAATCATGGTGATAACGTTTTCACAAACCGGATTGAGCATTTCGACAAGTCTAAGCACGTGCTCTTTCCGCTCAGAAAGAACCATCGGATTCCTGCCGGATTCCAGGGCGCTGACAACATCATCGATAATCATCTGATTTCGATCCTCAGACGCAATCAAAGCAGATGCCACGGATGCCCAGTTGGTATCATCGTTAACTGAAGTGCGTTGGAAGCCAGTAAAACGTGGGACGACGTAATGCTCGAATGGCCGCTTCTTCGCCTGTTCCTTGGCATCCGTCTTGAAGCGAACGGGTCCGCACTCCAAAAACAGGATTGGCTGCCGTCCGTCTTTTCTTGATGGAGTTGCCGTCAAACCGTAGACATACCAAGCATTGGCATACTGAAGCACCGCCTCAAAGCTGGCCGCAGTCGCATGATGCGCTTCATCGACAAGTATCATCCCATACTCTTTGATGAAGTCTGGGGGACTACCTGCACAATAAAGGGATTGAATCATCGCGACATCCACTAAGCCTGACCGGCGACGCGTTGTTCCGCCATACTCCCCAATAGCGTCCTGCTTCTTTCTGCGTCCGCTGGGTGTAATCCTGTCAGGAGCTACGTTTTTGATATGCAAGAACTTGCTCAGTTCTACCTTCCACTGGTCATACAGATCATTTCTGTGTACCAAAATGAGGGTGTTAGTAGCTCTGCTGGCAATCAGGCTTGCCCCTATGACCGTCTTGCCAAATCCTGTTGCGGCGGACAGTACGCCCAGATCATAGTTCAGCAATTTCTCCGCCGCTTGGGATTGTTCAGCGGTCAGCTTGCCCGTGAACTCAACATCAAGCGGTATGCCACGTGTTCGCTCATCTGTTGTTGCATAGCCTATGTCTGATTGAACCAGTAACTCAATTAAGGATGACTCGGCGCCTCTTGGCAGCAACAAGTAGTCAGCGGTCTCTTGTGCAACTGAAATCACCCGTGGCTCATCATACGTGCTCAGGCGCATATTCTGCTTTCGATAGAACTCCTTGTTTCTAAACGCTGCCAGTCGCTTGATGCGATTCATGGCTCGTGACGACAGGCCGGATTTCTTGATATACAGCATGTTCGCACAGACAATAGTGACAAGAGGCTCAGCGTCAGACTTCTTCAGTGCCACTTCTGGCTTGCGCTTCTCCCAAGGCCGTCTTGGGTTCCGTCTTGGGTTGTTGGTATCTTCATCAGGTTCATCCAGCAGCAGATCGCCAATATCTGACGATGGGCAGATCCGCTGCAATGCCTTTTCAAGGGCTTCTGCACTCATCAGTTCGACGGTGCTCAAATATTCCCACTGGTCGGGATAAGGCCGCAGGCTATCATCAAGAAACACGCTTCTGCGCAAGTTACCAACCTGTCCTTGAAACGGTAGGGCTACCAGATTGCCAGTACCTCCCTGCAGGCCCTTTGAAGAGACCGTGTCCTGGCAAGGTATGAAGCGGTCATATACTGAGAAATCCAAGCCGGGGTTTTCTTCCATGGTCTTGGTCCAGAGAGCGGTGAACAGTCTCCGCGCCTTGCTGCCAGGCACCCAGCTCGAAAAGAATAGCCAAATGTGATAGCCTTTCCCTGACCTTGAAATTTCTAAGCTCACCGGCACATGAGCCGCATTGCAGGTTGTGCGAAAGGATACAGCGGTCAGAAGCGCCTTGCGTGGCGCATCGTGATCATCATCTCTCTGGTGGCTTTTCTTCTTTGTTTGAGTAGTTTGCGATGGCTTGCCGTCAAAATCGGCAACGATGAACTTGCAATTGTCTTTGGAGTTCAAAGGATAAGCGCCCAGTACAATTGTGCGGCCTGTGGCGGTAGTATTTGTATGAGCTTTGAAAGCATCAATACTTAGGCTGGTGAACTGTCGGTGTTCGCATTTTGTGCAGTTCGCAGTTCCGGGGACATCCTTGCGCCTCTTACATATGAATTTGGCAAAGGAGTTGGCGCACTCTGGCGAGTAACCGTCACCATGAGTCCAGCGTAAAGCGTGGACATCCGGCCTGCCCGCAAACAGATGTATGAATAGCTCGTATTTATCCTCTGGCGAGCTTTGCCGAGTAACCAGCCTGCCATAGACACTGGGTGGTTGTGCGGCGGGGCTATCTGCCGGCCACATTTCAGGTGTATATTTGTCAGCATGAGCGCCTGCTGCTTGAAAATCTGTCTGTACCTGGTTAGTGTCTATGAGCGTAAGTTGTTTCTCAAGCGCGCTAATCTGGCGCCCAATTGCATCTCGATCACAATACAAGGCATCAATCTTGAAAGACAGTTCATGCTTTTCCTGATCACAGTTATTGATCATTGTTTCGCCTTTGAGCCAAAGGGGTCATCTTGGTATACCTGGCACACTTCCTTCTCTGCTCTATCTCACGTGTCATCATCAGGTGCATCCAATATGATATAGGATACGTCATAAGTGCTGCGGCTATCATAGATGAGATACAAAACATGTGCGGGGAGATTCTTGAAGACGGTTGGAGACACTGCTATCACAGGATAGACATATCAGGACAGTTGGTGGCACTTCTATTGCAGGATAGACACATCAGATAAGCTGTGCAGGTTGGTATAGCGGTAATTACGCCAGAGAAAATACTCACGTCAAATCGAGCCGGATACCCACATCTATCAGGAACTTTGGCCTACATCATTCACGAGGAACTGCGGAAGGCATGCAGAAAGGTGAAAGAGGGGTAGTAATTTTGCAATTAATGTGCAGGTTTGTTAGTTTGTTAGGGTGTCGGCTGGGAAGGGATATGATCCGTTTTAATCTGTTAAATGAATGACAGATAATAACCTGAGCATTGTCGCTGCTTCCGCTTGTGGTTAGGAGCATTTAGAGGGGCGAATCGCTCTGCGAGCTGCTGCGGATCAACACTGTAGCCGCTGTCTTGCAGTCCTTTAGTAACGAGTTTGACGCTTCGCTCGAAGCTGACTGCATCGCCACTTGTCGTGAAAAAGATCGACATCCCCTATTGGCCTGTTGATGAGACCATGTTCACGGATGGCCCCAGAGCAAGTCAAAGCCAAATCAGAGCCTGGGATCAGGCTGAGCGCGCCTTGGCGGTCTCTCGCTGGAACAGCTCGAATGAATCTGCTCTTGAGGGAAGGAAACCTGGTCTCCCGGAGAGTCCTGACGCATGTGGGCAATGCCAGATACTGCCAGTGCGCGCAAAGGATATTGACGCTGAGCAGGCTCTCCTGCTCAGCGGCGGTGCCTTCGCTGGGAATGGCCTGATAGGCCATGGGGATGCCGCCCGGCACATCTAGATCAACGCTGCGATCAGGTGCTCAGGATACAGAATGAGGCAGCTAACAGCCCGCAGGACGATCCATTGAGGCTATCGAGGCTGCTTGATGGCTTTGTGTCACGGTAGAAGACCTTTTCCATGACCGTCGGTTCCTTAGAGTTTGAAGACTTCCAGCGGCATCACATGCCTGCCGTTTAGTGCACGTTCATTATAGTCAATAACCACCGCATTGGGTTTACGCTTTCAATTTTGCCCAGCAACAGTGAAGTTGCTGTAAAATCTGCTGTGAAGCGTTTCACGGCAAAGCCTACATGCTCCACTTGCTCTTCAGTGGACGCGCCTGGCACACCCGTATCGAGCCTATCAGAACAGTCGCTTTATACATCAATGCACGTTTAGGTCCGTTTTTGTATGCAAAACATTTGACACCAATTTGGCACCACATATACCGTCTGAGGGTATAAAGAAAGGCCAGAGCTTCAAAAACAACGCTCTGACCTGCATGTTTCCTGGCGGGATGTACGGGACTTGAACCCGCGACCTCTGGCTTGACAGGCCAGCGCTCTAACCGAAACTGAGCTAACACCCCGCTTGGTGCGTACAACCGCCTGATGGCCCTCAGCCTTAGTAGTAGCCTGATAAAGGCACAGTGAGGGGATAGGCAGTGGTGGATATTTTAACTGGTCTTTCTGGCAATGTCTATTGGAAAGTTTCAGCCGGGTTCATTTATGGGGCCACAAACAACCCTTCAACCAGACTTTGCTTGAGTGCCCTACGCAAAACCAGGGTAAAGACGCATTCATGCTCCCCAACATCCAAAAAGCCTGCGGCCGCAGGCTTTTTGGCTGAGACATTTGTGCCAGCTATCAGGGTCTGGTATACAGGTGATAGACCTCATAGCCCGCGTCGGCGCGGTAGAGATCGTACGATCGTATTTGATTGAGTACGTCTTCCACATAAGGCGCACGGCCAAAACCTGAAAAATCTGGACGTTTTATCTTATAGGTCACCACCGTGCATGGTTCATCCTGACCGCTGCCCTCCGGGTAGAACTGATAGACAAATCCATCGGCGTTAAGCGCGGTAGTGTTAGGGTTGTTGGGACCGACGAGATAGAGCTGCCATATCCCAGGTCCTGAGAGGTAGAATAGGTCTACTGGACCGCCCTCCTTTCCCATCAAGACATCTGCGTCGTGATGATAGGTATAGGGCGTAGTACCAAGAGCACGGGCTGCAATAGTCACTAGAAAGAATCTTCTGGTTGCAGAGCTTGTTTCCCCATTTTGGATATAATCAGATATATTGGGATGTGCGGGTGACGAGGTGAACGTACCTTTTGCATATGCCTCATCCAGCACCGTATGAACTGCCTGCGCCGTGTCTCTAGCCTCCATCTTATACTGCTCATCCTGCGCCTTGGCTATATAGCCCGTAAGGGCAGGTATGGCTATAGCGAGCAGGATGCCCAGTATGACGATAACGACTATCAGTTCTACCAGGGTGAAACCTGTGCGACCGGTGCTTCTTGCCCTCTTATTTACCATTTTAGGGTACAAAAAACCGCCGGGCGCAGGGGCCGGGACGGCATCTTTGGCGCATACGATAGCGCCTTCATAGAGGTGCGTGGGTGGGAGAAGAACTAAGCTATGAGCCCCCCCCCCCCGGCGAAATTTGTGACATGTTTTACTCCTTTCAGATTGCCTTTTGTGGTGCCTGCTTTGGTGGTGCGTGTCTTAGTGGTGCTTTGTCTTAATGCCTTGCCTACCTGCGTTGTTCTGACAACGCATAGTATAGCACAGACATAGGCAAGGTTGTATATGACCGCCTCATGCAGAGGGAGGGCATCTACCGCATCATCATGATTGCGAAAGACGAAAAAGTTTGTTGAAATCCAGAAGCGAAAATGATACATCATCTGCAGGCAAGGCTGGGCTTTCCTAACGGATAGTCAAAGGAGCACGCCTCTTAGAAAATGAGCAGCCTTGAGCAATCGGGGCGGTTTGATGTAGGCACAACAAAAAAGCCCGCAGACATGGTTCCAGTGCAGCAATTTTTCTGTCTGACAAGGCGCGGGACTTTGCCTGCAAGGGAGCGTATCTCAATACGTGACCGACGCAGGCAAAGGGCAGCAACGCAGTCAGGCACAAAAAGGGCAAGCTGGCTAA
>JAITRZ010000051.1 GCA_031288185.1 Coriobacteriales bacterium | reverse complement strand
CAAGCCGCTGTCTGTTTTCGCGAGCCCTTGATGGTCGCCATCACTCATGCGCCGTCCCTTCTCTTTTCGCCTTGCGCATCCCGTCAGTATCCCCTTGCGGCGTTGGGGTGTCAAGCGCGGCGTGGCATCACCATCATGTCGGTCGCCACAACCTCCTCCCAGCGTGAGGGTGTCAAACGCATGCAGCGCGAGGCCGATGGGCGCGGTTGTTGCCGTCATTACCCACCCTATCCCTACAGGGAATCACACAGGCTTACCCGGCAGGGGATGGCGTTATAGTTCCAAGAACCAATCAGAGGTTCGCAGTATTCAATGTCGGCGCTGGTTAGAAGGTTAATGTTGGAGCGCCAGATGCCGCTAAGGTTTGGTTCACCGGCCGGTTCTTCAGGATACCACCAACCGTACTCGCAACTAACCACCTCATCAATCATGCTGGCGGCGGCAGCGACAAAGCGAGCCTGACCACGGGCGGTGGCCACCATGACCCATTGGCCTGGACGTATCCCCAGGCGCTTTAAGGTGGCCGCTGACATCTCAGCGGTAGGGTCAGGGTGAATGCGCCTGAACTCCGGATTGTTAAAGTAGCTGGATGCCCAATAGGGTTGGTGGCGAGCTCCAGTAAGCAGGATAAGGTTAAAATCCTCGGAAGCGCCTCCAGGCGATGCTGGCGAGGGAGCCGGTACCGAGGCCGCTACAGGTGCGGATTTCGCTACGGGTGTGGCCAGCGCTGACTCAGACACGGATGCGGACGCAGATACGACGGTTGGCGCACATACGGGCATGGTTGTTGGCGCGCATACCGCCGCTGGTTGGGGTAGGCGACTGGTGCCAAGGTGCGGTAGAAACTCGCTGGCCAGCTCAATTTTGCCTGTAGTAGTAGCAAATCCCTGTGGCTGACCGTTGGGGCCTGGCGCCTCATGCTTGTAAAAATCCGTCTTACCCACATATATGCCGCGTTCAGTCCAGTGGGCGAAGCTGAGTCCGGTTGGCGCGAGAGTGGCGGCAATGGCTTCCTTGAGACTGGCCGAGGGCCAATACCCCTGCTGACCCAGACGCAGGCCCAAATCGCGAAAGAAGTCGTAATCACTCCTTCGCTGGTGATAAGGAGCGCAGGCTGCCGCCCCTCCATACGCCAGATTGGCGACACCGCCGTGAGCCTGAAACTGTGGCTGCTCAAAGGCGCCAGCAGCCGGTAACACGTAGTCAGCCAACTGGGCGGTGGGACTTAGGTACTGTTCCAAAACCACCAGCAAATCCAGGCTGTGCAGGGCTTGATAGACCAGCTTGGTATCCGCATAGGTGACCAGGGGGTTAGCAGCCATGCAGATGAGCGCGCTGACACGGTAGGGCGGCTTGCCGCCTGAAGGCCACTGTCCCAAAGCCGCCCGCCAAACCAGATTTGGATGCGCCGAGCACACATAACGCATCGGCAAGCGCTTGCCCAGGGGATTTTGATCAGTACGCCCCAGCCGGGCGGTTAGCTGGGTTGCCGCTTTGTAGCCGGGGTAGCTTTGCAGGGGGCTGAAGTCTCGGTTCAGCTGGGCATCGTGCGCCTCTGGGCTGAGCGCCTCACTCATTTCCAGGTCAATTTCAGGGATGAAGTCACTCATCTCCATAATGTGGCAGGCACCAGGACGGTCAACATCACCGCAGATGGCGCGCAGGATGGACAGCGCTCGATGGGCCGGCGCCGTAGCCGGCCCCAACTGGTCAATACCTCGCCCCGACAGCAGCGCGGTTGGTCCCGAACGGCTGAAGAGTTCGGCGGCGGCGGCGATGTCACGAGCGGCCACACCAGTTACCTGCTTGGCATAGTGCAGGGTAAAAGGCTCAACATGTTTAACCAGTTCATCAAAACCATGGCACCATCGCTCCACAAACCTTTGGTTATGTCTATTGGTATGGATTATCTCGCGAATCAGCGCCAGCGCCAGGGTGCAGTCAGTGGCTGGTCGCGGCATCAGGTGCAAACTGGCACTTTTTGCCGTCGCTGTCTGGCGCGGGTCAATAACCACTAACGGAATCCCCTGTTTGCGCATACGCAGCAGGGCGCGCCAAAACAGGGAGTTATCGGACTCAGCCGGATTGGTTCCCCACAAAAAGACCTGCTTGGTGTGGTTGGGATCAATGTGAGACTCTATTGGCCAGCCATAGGCCAGGGTGTCCATCCAAATGCGGATATTCCAGCAAATCTGGCCAATGCCCATATTGTTGGGGCTGCCCCAGAGATTCATGAAGCGGTGTAACGGCCAATAGACCGCATGCGGGCCGCCAATGGCCGTAGCCAGAGTCTGGGGCCCATGTTCAGCCGCTAATTCGCTTAATTTAGAAGCAATTTCATCCAGCGCCTGATCCCAGCCGATACGCTGCCACTGGCCGCTTCCTCGCTGCCCGCGTCGTTTTAAGGGATAGTTAACGCGCTCTGAGCCGTCTATCTCACTCAGGTTCATCTGCCAGCGCCGACACGAGCGCGTTATCTGAGGATCATAGGGATAACGGCTGGGGTCAGGTTGCAGATCAACCAACCGTTCTCTTTCGCCGTCATCCTCTACCGTGGCCAAAAAACCGCACAGGTAACCACAGTAGTGGCAATTGGATTTGCGCGTTTGCTGCCGGGGCGTGTCCTGCGGGGAGTGCGCGTTAACCGATTGTCTGAGGGCGTGTGCTTTGGCTGGTTGATCTGGGGCGCATTCTGTTTCTCCCATCACACTTTACCTGTCTCTGGGGGCATGCGCGTTAGCCGATTGTCTGGGGACGTGTGTGTCACCCGATTGACTAGGGACGTGTGTTGGAGTAAACACCGGCGTTGTGTGGGCATCGGGAAACTCGTCCCAAACGGCCAGTTGGGCCAAGGCCTGGTTGTAACCTGCCTCCAGAGCCTGCCAGTTAATAGGAACGCCCAGTATCAGCTCCAGATAGTGGCGCACTGCGGGGGCCGGACTTTTGGCCAGAAAGGCGTTGACACAACTTGCGCAACTACAGATAAGACAGTCGGCATTGGTTTGGGCAAACTCCGCCAGCCGTCGCTCGCGGCGTTGTAAGGCATGATCCTGACCCAACACCTGGGCCAGGCCGCCCGCGCCGCAGCAGATACTGTTGCGGCCGTGGCTTTGTAACTCCAGCACCTCCAGCCCTCCTTCTGTAAATAACCGGCGCGTTGCCCAACCAAAGCGTTGGTCAAAGCGATCCGGACAGGAATCGTGAACCGCCACCGAACGCAGGCGTGTGGAAGATGTGCGGATGTGCTGTTCAGACGGCAGTTTGTCACAGAGCGTGGCAGACGGGTAGACCTGCTGCTGAACCGGTGGTTTGTTGCGGCACAAAGCAAGTGTGCGGGTGCGCTGCTGAAGTGGCGGCTTGCTGCTGAGAGCAGCAGGGCCCGGACTTGTCACTGCCTTGTCAACATAATACTGGCCCAACTCCAGCAAGACTTCGGGCAGGGGCACCAGTTCTGTCTCCCTTGCGGTAGCCTGCTTAAGCAAGTGACTTAAAGAATGCAGGCAGTTGGGACAGGCCACAATCAGTTTGGTGACCTGATTGGCACCAAGCAATGCCAGCAGATGGCCAGCGTACTGGTTATATTCGCTTATTAATCCAGCATTTTTTAAGGGATTGCCGCAGCAGTAGGCCGTCATGCCGTCAACCACTCCTCGCTCCAGCAGCAACTCCAGGGTAGCCAGGGTCAGCGGCGGCGCAAAGCTGTCAAGAGCGCAACCGGGCAAAAACAGGCTGAGGGAAGCTTGCTGTGCGGGAGCTGGCAGATTGTCAGTGGGATCAGGTTTGCTTGGGATGTCTCTCTCGGTCGTGTGCGGTTGAGGCGCGGTTTTTGGCAGTGGTATCAGCGCCTCTGGATAGGCCACACCCGCAGCCTGGCGCAGTGCGCTAAACAGATTTTCCTGGTAGTCAACCCTAAAGGCGCGATAGGCGGCAGACAGGCAGGGCTGGAGGCTGCCTAACAGCTGACGGGCCGCTCGCGTCACGGCGGCGCAAGAGATATTGCGCGGGCAACGGGCAGTGCAGGCATCGCACAGCGAACAGGAAGTAATAAACTCCGTGCTTTGGTTTGGTATATCCTCCAGGCTGCGCGCCGCCGCTAGGGTTTTTGCCAGTTGACCGATCTCAATCTCAGGCATTGCCTCGCGGGCCTGCTGCTTGCGGCAAATCCCACACCGAATGCAGGTAGTATCAATATCCCCAAAATCAAACATGGCAGCATTATACCGGTGAAACGCCTTGGGGTAACCTAAGGAATGGCAGCCCGCGCAAAAGAACATCCCGGTGAGTTACCGGTGAATTGTCCAAGGCACCAGGATGGACAGAAAGTGTCGAGGTCTCTGTGGAAGCTGCGGTGGGCGTTTCAGCAAAAACAGCACGGCTGCGCACTGGACACATGGGGTTGAACACGCAGAGAGGCGGCGGAGGCTGCAGAAGGCAGGGGAGTGGGCAGAAGTTTGGAGGCCGCCGTCGCCTCAATAACTGCGCGCGACGCAGGCTGCAGAAGGCAGGGAAGTGGGCAGAAGGGCGCTACGCGGCCTTGTTGCGCAGTCTGACGCTTTGGGCTGCACTCATCACGCGCTACCTATGCTAGGATGACAAACTAAGCACCAGATTCAAACCCTTATACACGAATCGGTGCCGCACTGCAAAGCGCTATGAATCACAGGTACTCATGATGAACACACCCATAGATTATTCTTCCCTTGGCCAAAACACTACCGCTCCAGACTACAGCAAATCTACCAACTGGCTTAGCCTGCCGGCCAGTACTCCTCAGGATACGCCTGAGATCAGTGTGGCGGCTGAGTCCCCGGCATCAGATCTGCGCGGGTTGGCAAGTCCAAAAGACGCGCAGGCTGTGCTGGATTTAACCGGCTCGCCTGCCGCCGACCTGTTTTTTTGCTATCCCACTGCCTGGCGAGCCGCGCCGGGAGCCGATCCGATCTGTTCTGTGAACAATCGCGCCATGCGCCGCGGAGCCCACTACTATCTTAAGACCAGGGCATCGGCATTTGACGGTGTCGGACGTGTCTTTTCTCCTTACTACCGGCAACTGGACGCGTCTTTTGTTGTTTCGCAGCCGCTGCCTGAAGAACAACTGGCCCTGTTTGAGGGTATTCCCGCCACGGACGTACAGGCAGCATTTAGTTATTATATTGAGCATTATAACGGCGGACGTCCCTATGTGCTGGTTGGTCACTCTCAGGGTTCGGCAGTGCTGTTGGTGCTGCTTACGCGCTATCTGCGCAATCATCCTGCCGTTTATGACCAGATGATTGCCGCCTATCTCATTGGTTTGCCAATCACCCGCGCGTTCTACGCGGACAATCCGCATCTTAGGCCAGCGCGCAGTGCCCATGACCTGGGCGTTATCATCAGCTACAACACGCAGGCACCGCAACTGGACGGCCCCAACCCATTGGCCAACCCCGATTCTGTGCTGATAAACCCTGTGTCCTGGCGCACTGACAACAGCTTTGCACCAGCCAGCCAGTCTAAGGGAAGCGTGTTGGTGGATGCTCATACCGGCACCATGAAGGATTTGGGCGCTATTGCCGATGCCCGTATCGACCCGTCCCAGGGTGTTGTTATCTGTGATGTTAACCGGGAAACCTTTAGTTCAGCGCCGGCCTCGCGCGCCTACTTTCCGCTTGGTGTACTGCACGAAAACGATATTCCTCTTTATTATTATGACCTGCGTGCCAACGCCAAACTGCGCCTGGACACCTGGCTAAACCGGCCGTCAAGCTGAGGCAGCCGGTAATTCTTGGCCTGTGCCCTCTGCGGCCAGCCATAAGGCTCAAATAAGCAGTAATTCGGCTATCTGCACCGCATTGAGGGCGGCGCCTTTGCGCAACTGGTCGGCCACGCTCCAAAAGGCCAGGCCGTGAGGCACTGAGTGGTCTTTACGCAGGCGACCTATGTAGACATCGTCGGTTCCGGCAAGCAGTCCGGGCATTGGATAGGTCTGTGCGGAGGGTTCGTCTATAACGGCGATACCCGGTGCCTGGGCCAGGGCCTCGCGCGCCACACCTGGCTCAATGTGTTGGCTAAACTCCACATTTACACTTTCCGCGTGACAGCGCAGTACTGGCACGCGCACGCAAGTCATGGCCAGAGCCAACGCGGGCAGGTGCATTATTTTTCGTGTTTCCGCAACCATCTTCCATTCTTCCTTTGTGAAACCGTCTGAAAGGAAAACGTCTATCTGAGGGATACAGTTAAAGGCAATCTGATGATTAAAGCGCTCGATGGTTAGATTCTCGCCGCTTAGATACTGGCGGGTTTGTTCATAGAGTTCCTGCATGGCAGCGGCTCCGGCACCGCTGGCAGCCTGATAGGTGGAACAAACAACGCGCGTCAACGGAGCTAATTTTGCTAATTGCGATAGCACAATAACCAGTTGAATGGTAGAGCAGTTAGGATTGGCGATCAGACCCTGGTGCAGCTGGACATCCAGGCCGTTGACCTCTGGTACCACCAGTGGCACATCAGTATCCATGCGAAAGGCAGAGGAATTGTCAATCAGCACAGTTTCTGTCTGCTGCAGGAGCGAGCGGTAGGTGCGCGCCAATTCTGAACCTGCCGCAAAGAGGGCAATGTCCACATCGTCGAGAGATGAGGGAGTTAGTTCCTCAACCAGCAGGTAGCCGTCGCCACTGGGATAGGTGCCCTGGCGTGCCGGATGGTCAAATTCCAGCCTTTGGCCCACGCTACGCGCTGAGGCCAGCGCTTTTACGCAGGACGCTGGGAACCGGCGTTGTGCCAAAACCAAAAGCATCTCCCTGCCTACGGCGCCCGTTGCGCCCACGACGGCCACCACCGGTTCTTTTTTGTTCACCATATCCTCACTTCGCTCAACTGCTGCCGATGTTGTGTTGCGGCCGGATATTTTCTCTTCACCCTGGCTCCACTTTGCTAACGTCCCTTTTGCGCCTTGGCCGCCTGCTCATCAGGTGTCAGCTGGCTTTCTACAAATATCTCATCGCCATCCAGGTCAAAGGCGGTGTGCAGCGCCCGTAGAGCCTGCTCAGACTTGGCGGTTGCGATCACCACGCTGATGCGGATGGCTGAGGTCGAAATCATCTCAATATTTATCTTATGTTGGGATAAGACCTTGAACATCTTGGCGGCTACGCCGGGATTGGTGCGCATTCCAGCACCTACCAGGCTCAGTTTTGTGATGGACTCATCAACCAGATACTCGCGTGCGCCCAGTTTGGCGACCTGCGCGTCCAGTACCGGCAGCAGGCGCGCCAGATCCCCAGCCGGCAGGGTAAAGGAAATATCGGTGTGGCCATTTTCTGAGATGTTTTGAACAATCATGTCCACGCTGATGCCGGCGTGGGCGATGGCGGCAAACACCGTGGCGGCAATTCCCAGCGCGTCAGGCACCCCACGAATGGTTATCTTGGCTTCTGAATTGTCATAGGCGATGCCTGAAACCAGGGCGCTTTCCATATCTGCCTCCTTGATCAAAGTGCCGGGATTATCTGAAAAAGCGCTGCGGCAGGTGAGTTCCACGCCAAAGTTGCGAGCAAACTCTACCGCGCGCATCTGCAGGACACCGGCACCGGCCGCTGCCAACTCAAGCATCTCCTCGTAGCTGATACTATCCAGTTTGTGGGCTCGAGGCACCAGGCGTGGATCGGCCGAATATATCCCCTCCACATCAGTGTACAGCTCACAACCCTGCGCGCCCAAGGCCGCAGCCAAGGCTACCGCAGAGGTATCAGAGCCGCCGCGTCCCAGTGTGGTCAACGCACCCGCGCGCGTTATGCCCTGAAAACCGGCCACAATCACTATCTGTTGTTTGTCCAGCGCCCGGCGGATACGACCGGTTTGAATGCGGGATATTTGGGCCTTATTGTGTCGAGTGGTGGTGACGATGCCGGCCTGGCGGCCGGTCATGCTCACGGCCTGGCCGCCCAATCCCTCAATGGCCATCGCCAGAAGCGACATACTAACCATCTCGCCGGTAGCCAACAACACGTCCAGCTCTCGCGCTGGCGGTTGGGCATTGACCTCGCGAGCTAAGGTTAACAATCCGTCCGTCGTCTTGCCCATCGCGCTAACCACCGCCAACACCTGATACCCCTGCTGCTGATAGGCAAAAAGCCGCCGCGCCACATTTCTGATACGCCGCGAACTGGCCAGTGAGGTTCCGCCAAACTTTGCAACCACGAGATCCATGCGCTCATTGTACCCTATGCCAAGATGCAAACAGGCCCAGGATACAAGAGCAATGATTGTTAGCTAAAGGGGGCTAAAGAGCATAAGACGGTGAAACAATAGCCAGCCTTTATTTTTTGCTTGCATACTGTCTTATGTTGTGGAGCGCGCAGTATATCTCACCGTCACACTACCTAAACCGCCGCGCTGGCAGCCCCAAACTCCTTGTATTGTGAGATGAATGAGCCTGTGGATGCAGACGAGGAGTAATAGGTGCCCCACCACGTAACAGCGCAGGTTCTCGAATTGTCTAGGTTACTGTAGCTGATCGTATCAGGATAGAACTTTGGAAAAGCAGCAGCAATATAGAAAGTGATACTGGAATACGATAACCACTGCCAATAACCGTTGCCATTTGAGATCGTACCGGTAACATTTCCTTGGCCCCCGTTCATAGCCTTTGTAAGACTCCCTGTTTTCACGGTTTGAAGTGCTAGAGCAGACCAACCCATACCGATAACTTCGCCATCCTCATATATCGGGTCAAGTGTTACAGTTGTTGTGGCGTTGCCAACGGCTCGAGCCTGTGCCGCTGCTGTAGCCTGCTGCGTGGCGGCGTTTGTTGCGGAAGAAAATTCCGCCAAGGCTATTATTTCGGCCTCAAACTCACCCAAAGCACCAAGGCTGCTGGCTGTTGGGACAGGAATACCGGTCAGTAGGCTTTCTTGTGTGGTAATCAGATGAATATCAGTCCCGTACTGTGCATTAACACTGTCAAGTATTGCTTGATACGGTGCCAGTGACTCTGTCCCTGTTATCTGCGATGAAGAAGCCATTGCCTGTACAGGGAGCATTACAGCAACCAACGACGAAACGATGAGTCCCGATAGAATCCGTCTTTTTATTGCCATGTTCATGGTAAACCTTCCCCTTAAGCGTGCATTGTCACTAACCTCAAGACGCCCATTGTGTCACAGTATCTCATCATTTTCAAGTCCCGTTGATCGCGTGATGGGTAGGTAATGGGGTGACCTACGAATGGGGCAACACCTTAATTGCTTATATATTAAGCAAAATAACCGTGTCATGTGCCTGTGAGGCCGCTACGTCAATAATGCGTTGGTTGCTAGAACCGCGCCATTTCAGGTCAAAAGAGGCCAAAGCGGCCACAAAGGGGCCATCCACCAAAACGTCACAGGCTAGAAGCAGGGTACGAGCGGCGGCGGAAGGCTGGCCAGCCAGCAGTTCCTCATATCGGTAGCCGCTGTAGGCCCAGACGGTAAGGGCGTGGGCACGGGCCAGACCGGCCAGGGTCAGCAGGGGTTTGGGTTGCTCAAAGGGTTCACCGCCGCTTAACGTGATGCCAGTTAACAACGGGTTGGCGCAAATCCGCTGCCATAGGTCATCTATGCTCACCAATCGACCGCCGTCCACGTCCAGGGCCTGGGGATTGTGGCAGCCTGGACACCTGCGCGCGCAGCCCTGCGCAAAGATAGCAAAACGGATACCGGGGCCATCGACAATAGAATCATCAACCGTGCCAGACAGGCGAAGCGTCCGGCTTGAGGCCGTTGGTTCTGAGGCCGTTGGCTTTGAGGTCGCGGGCTCCGAGACGACCGTTGGCTTTGAGGCCGTTGGCTCTGAGGTTCTGCTCAAGCGCGGGAATCTGGTGTCTCGCATGGCACTATGTCGCCCTGTAATGTGCCGTTTTGCGCAGCGCCACCCTGCACAGTACCACGATTTTCTGTGCTGATCTCCACCGAGGTAACGCCGTGCTTGACACGCTCATTCTCTTCGCTTCGCTTGGCGTTGTTAAAGCGATCCAGGGTTCCCACCAGATAGCCGGTGATACGCCGGATACGCTCAAAAGGCACGTTCTCCTCAGCCCGACCACACTTGGGGCAGCGATCACCAATGATACCGTTGTAGCCGCAAACGGGATCGCGATCCACCGGGTGATTGATAGACCCATAACCCACGCCGCTTTCTTTCATATGGCGGATAATGGCCTCAAAGGCTTCCAGATTTTCAGTGGGATCGCCATCCAGTTCTACGTAGGAAATATGTCCGGCATTGGTGAGCGCGTGATAGGGCGCTTCCAGTTCAATTTTCTTAAAGGCGTTGATAGGGTGATAGACGGGCACATGAAAGCTGTTGGTATAGTAATCACGATCAGTCACGCCGGCAATGACACCAAAGCGCTGGCGATCCAACTGCACAAAGCGACCGGACAGGCCCTCGGCAGGCGTTGCCAAAAGCGAAAAATTCAGTTTTTCTCTGGCGGCCAGGTCATCCAAATAATTGCGCATAAATCCAACAACTTGTAGCCCCAGGTTTTGGGCCTTAGCGCTTTGGCCGTGGTGTTCACCAATCAGCGCCACCAATGTCTCAGCCAGGCCAATGAAACCAAGAGATAGGGTGCCATTTTTTAAGACCTCTCCCACTTCATCATCCCAGCTTAGTTTATCGGAGCCAACCCAGACGCCCTGTCCCATCAAAAAAGGCATGTTATAGACCTTCTTGTGTCGCTGAATCTCAAAGCGGGCCAGCAGTTGCGCGCAAACTAGTTCCAGGCGACTTTCCAAAAGCTCAAAAAACAACTCAATATCGCCACCGGCCTTGATAGCCAGACGAGGCAAATTGACAGAGGTAAAAGAGAGGTTGCCGCGACCAGGAGTGATCTCCTTATCCGGATTGTAGGCATTGCCTATCACACGGGTGCGACAACCCATGTAGGCTACTTCGGTGTCAGGCGTACCCTTGTAGTAGGGAGCGTTAAAGGAAGCGTCCAGAAATGAGAAGTTGGGAAACAACCGCTTGGCTGACACCAGGCACGCCTGCTTGAACAGGTCATAGTTGGGGTCTGCGGCGTTATAGTTAACGCCCTCCTTCACCCGAAATATCTGGATGGGAAAGATAGGGGTTTCACCTGAGCCCAGGCCTTCTTCAGTGGCTTTGAGAATGTTGCGGATGACCATCCTTCCTTCTGGTGAGGTGTCCATACCGTAGTTAATGGATGAAAACGGGGTCTGTGCCCCGGCGCGGGAATGCATGGTGTTGAGATTGTGGATGAAGGCCTCCATAGCCTGATGGGTGGCCTTGTCCGTGTCGTCGGTGGCCTGGCGGACAGCGTAGTTCTGGGCCGATTTTACTGTGTCAACATCTATATCAAGTTCGCTTGTGAGAACCTGACGTTCTTCACTTAGGTAGTTTACATCCATTACCAGGCTGGGTATCGTGTCTGTGGCCGCCTCAATGCGCGCGCTTAGAGCATCAACCCTGTTTTTGGCATCGTCCACATTGGCCAGCAGATCCAGGGCCGCTGCTAGGTTCTTTTTATAAAAGCTGCGGTAGGATTTGCGCACGCCCTGGGCCAGGCCGTAGTCAAAGTTGGAGATTGACTGGCCGCCGTGCTGATCATTTTGGTTAGATTGAATAGCAATGCAGGCCAGGGCAGAGTAGCTGGTGATGCCGGAAGGTTCGCGCAATACACCGTGGCCGGTAGAAAAACCGCCGTTGAACAGCTTGGCGATGTCTATCTGGCAGCAGGTGGTGGTAAGCGTGTAAAAGTCGAGGTCATGTATGTGAATGTCGCCCTCACGGTGAGCCTTGGCGTGCCTGGGATCCAAAACCCGCAGATTATAGTATTGCTTGGCGGTCTCAGAACCGTACTTGAGCATAGTGCCCATGGCGGTGTTTGCGTCAATGTTGGCGTTTTCGCGGGCAACGTCAAAGTCTCTGGCATCAGCATGGGTGAGCCTGTCGATCTTCTGCATCAACAACGTGTTGATTTCACGGGTTCGGGCGCGCTCGTCGCGGTAGCGAATATAAGAGCGAGCCACGTTAAAAAAACCGTTTTCAGAAAGCACCTGCTCAACCAGATCCTGTATGCCCTCTACGTTTGGCACTCCTTCGATGGCGCCGGACTCGATCTTGTCCAGCACCTGTTGGGCTAGATCCCGGTAGGTGGAGTCGCTGTGCAGGTTACCCACCGCAACAAAGGCTTTTTGGATGGCGTCACCGATCTTGGTGATGTCAAAATCCACCGCCCGACCGTCACGCTTGAGGATACTGGTAACCGTTGTTTGCATTGTTGATCCTTTCTTTGCTACGTTTTAGTGCTGCGTTTTTGTCATAAGCGCAACCAGCTAATCCAGGTTTGCCCATGCAGCGGGATTGGCCGTTTGGGCTTGTCTGTTTGCTAGCTAGCCTGGCTTGCCGTGTTGCTGGGCCTGCTGTCGCGTCAACCGCAGTTCTACCGCCTGCCGCGTTGCACCATGCTGCCGCCTGTGTCTTTCCAAATCCAAGGAACAGGCAACGGTTCTGTCGCGTAGCGCGCCTGCGCTTGATGTCAATCTCAGGCCGCCTGATAACCTATTGTTATGTCTCTGCTACGTCCCCTTTCCCAAAAACCACAGTTATTTCACAACCCATGGCTTGTTTTTTCACAGTCAACCCACACGAATATTACAGAAAGCCCACAACATGTTGTGGGAATACGATTTAGGTTCCTAATATATGGTAGTGCTGTTTGCCTTCAGATGCAACATCCTTTTTCAAAAAATCTGAGATTTTCCGGATTTTTTCCCGGAAAAATTCGCTTACCAAGAGGCGAAAAGGGTTCTGGGAAACCGCAGACGGCACGCCCCTGAGCGCAGCGCAGCTTTTGGGCAGTGAGGCATCGCATGGCTTTGAGAAATTCAGGTATCATATAAGCTACCCTCTCGACTCCAATAGTACGTGGTGGGCAGGCGTCGCGACACCGTATGACCCCTGTCCCAGGAAAACAGGAACGGCAAGCGCGGCTTTGGATGTTCGAGACGGTAGAGCGTGCGAATCAAGCCCCAGCGAAGCACTGACTACACCACAGCCCGTCATCTGGACGCGGTGGCAGTTAAGCGGTGCTTCTCCCAGCCAACGCCCGGAAAGGAACATTCTATGAACCTGCAACGCCCTAATGCCAATGATGCCACCCGCACATCTAACCGCTCGCGCAGTGTTGTGCCAACCAGTGGCCTGTGCACGCGCTGTTTGGATGACTGCCGTGGCAACTGCGAAGTGTTTAAGTCGTCATTTCGCGGCCGTGAAGTCATCTACCCCGGCCCTTTTGGGCATGTCACGTCCGGAGCGGACAAGGACTACCCCGTTGATTACTCGCACCTCAACATCAACGGTTACGCGCTTGGCCTTGATGGCCTGCCTGCGGGAGAAGTAGCGGGTCCTGATACGGCCATCTTTCCTGCTGTTGACACCACTACGGAGTTTGGTTGGCACAATAAAGTGCATATGGAATTACCAATTTTTACAGGGGCGCTGGGCTCCACGGAAGTGGCCCGCGCCAACTGGGAACAGTTTGCCATTGGTACGGCTATCACCGGTATCTCCCTGGTATGTGGCGAGAATGTCTGCGGTATTGATCCCGGCCTGGAGTGCGACGCGCAGGGTAAGGTCATCAAATCGCCCGATATGCAGCGGCGTGTGCGCCTGTACAAAGAGTTTCAGGAGGACAGCGGCGACATCCTGGTGCAGCTGAACGTCGAAGATACCCGGTTGGGCGTGGCCCGCTACGTTATTGAGGAACTGGGTGTAGAAACCATTGAGCTTAAGTGGGGCCAGGGGGCCAAGTGCATTGGGGGTGAGATAAAGGTCGACTCGCTTGAGCGCGCCCTGGAGTTGCAGCGGCGCGGTTATATTGTGACGCCGGATCCTTCTAATGAGGCCATACAGGCCGCTTTTGCGGATGGAGCCATTGAACACTTTGAGCGCCACAGCCGCCTTGGATTTATCAATGAGGAGACCTTTTATCAGAGTGTTTCTGATCTGCGAGCTCTGGGCGCCAAACGGGTAACGCTCAAAACCGGCGCCTATCCGCTTCGTGAGCTGGCAATGGCCCTGAAGTGGTCCTCAAACGCCCATGTTGACCTTGTGACCGTTGATGGCGCGCCCGGAGGCACCGGCATGAGCCCCTGGCGGATGATGGAAGAATGGGGCATCCCCACGTTTTACCTCCAGTCCATGACCTATGAACTGGCGAGCATGCTTGATGCCCAGGGCGCGTATGTACCCGACCTGGCAATTGCCGGCGGTTTTTCTGAGGAAGCGGGTATCTATAAGGCCCTGGCGATGGGCGCACCGTATTTCAAGGCCGTTTGCATGGGCAGGGCGCTGATGATACCGGGCTTTGTAGGCAAGAATATCGAGCGCTGGCTCGCGGACGACAATTTGCCAAAAACTGTTAGTGAATTTGGCACAAGCAAGGAAGAGATCTTTGTCAGCTATGAAACGCTCAAGGCAAAATACGGCGCTGACATTGAACGTATCCCCCTTGGCGCCATCGGCATCTACACCTACGCTGATCGACTGAAGGTAGGCTTGCAGCAACTGCTGGCCGGTTCCCGCTGTATGAATCTGGCCGTTCTCAACCGTGAGAACCTGATTGCCCTGACCCCTGAAGCAGCCCAGATTTCAGGCATAGACTACGTGATGGACGCCTACCGCGAGCAGGCGCTTCAGATAATCAAGAGATGAAAGGAAGCCGCGAGGCACAGGGATCGCACAAAGCGATGCGCGGCCCGTTAGATACAAGATGCGCGCAGAGTGAGCCTTTGGGTCGCAGCCTGTCAACACGTTGCGCAAAGCGATGCGCGGCCCGTTAGATACAAGGAAGCCGCAAGGCGCAGAGAGAAAGTGACAGTGGCAGAGGTTATTCCGTTTTCATGCTATAGGCCCGTATCAGAGCTGGCGGCAGCCGTGGCGGCGGCTCCCTACGATACGTTTTCACGCGCGGAGGCGGCGGAGGAGATAGCGCGCCGCCCGCATTCGTTTTTGCGTATTGACAAACCCGCTGCCCTGCTGCCGGACGATGTGGATGAATACGCGCCGGAGGTCTATGCGCGGGCGCGTCAAGAACTAAAGAACGATCTGGCCGCTGGCATTTTTGTTACGGACAGCGCGGGCGGCGCGCCGTCTGACCATTACTATGTCTACCGATTGAGCCAGGCAGACCACATACAAATCGGCCTGGTGGCATGCGTGGCCGCTGCGGACTACGACAGCTCCGTGATAAAGCGTCACGAAAACACGCGAGCGCACAAGCAACAGGACAGGGTGCGCCACATTGAGGCCGTGGAGGCCCATACCGGCCCGGTTCTTTTAACCCATCGCTCTGATCCCGCCGTTGACATCGCCCTTCAGGCCGCCACCACAGAGCCACCGCTCTATGACTTTATCGCCGCAGATGGCACGCGCCACCAGGTATGGCGAATAACCGATGATGGCCTTACCAAAAACATTCGCGCAGCGTTTAACCAACTAGACAGCCTGTATATTGCCGATGGGCACCATCGGGCCGCCGCCGCCGCCCTTATTGCCAGAGAGCGAGCCAATCCTCAGTCTCCTCATAATGTAATATCAAAACAGGCAAATTTATCGTCCGGTACGCATCCCCCGCAGCCTCTGGCCGCCCCAGACTCCGCCGCGCACCAGGCTTTCGCTTCTGTCAGTCCCGCTTTTACGCGTCCGGTTTTTGACGATGCCCTAGACCCCGCCCATCAGCCATCCGCCTCCGACCCCGCCCATTTTCTGGCGGTGTTGTTTGGAAGTGACCAGTTGCGCATCCATGACTATAATCGTGTTGTTCTACATCTGGGCGGCTATAGTCCCAGCCAACTGCTTGAGCTGATTGCCGCTCGCTTTGCTGTGCGCACATTGGGCCCCGCACCTTCGCGCCCTTCGCGCCCTGGTGCCTTTAGCATGTATCTGCGCGGCACCTGGTATGGCCTTACGCTGCCTGAGTCTCAGCGTCCCGCCGATGTTGTGGAGGGTTTGGATGTGGCCCTGCTGCACTCCCGCCTGCTGGCACCCATTCTGGGCATTGACGATCCGCGCTCCGATCCCAACATCATCTATGTAGGTGGAACGCGCGGCCTGGATGAACTGGCGCAACGCGCTGATCGCGGCGGCGGTGTGGCTTTTGCGCTGCACCCCCCTACACTGTCTGAGTTGTTTGCCGTTGCCGATGCTGGGCGGTTGATGCCGCCCAAGTCAACCTGGTTTGCCCCCAAGCCCTGTAGCGGCCTGTTCATTCACCGGCTATAATAAAGGCACGCGCCAGTCCTTCACCAAAAACGCAACACAGAAAGGCTTACCATCAGTTTAAAAATCACAGGCAGAATGGTTTTTTTGGTTGTCTGGGACTTCCTTGCAACGTATCTGGCCCTGGCCCTGGCCTCATTTGGTACCCAGTTGGCCGATGCGGTTTTTGTTTCTACCGATGCCTTGTTTAATTTTGGCATCTCGGCGGTCCTTAATATCGCGGTGCTGTTTGCGGCGCGACTGTACAACAACCTCTGGGAATACGCCTCCTACTGGGAAATGCTGCGCCTGGTGGTCGCCACGGCCATAGCGGCCTTCCTTGGTGCCCTCCTGCACTATGCCATCGGCTTTAGGTTTCCTATCAGTGTTTATTTTGTGGCATGGGTGCTGTTTTTGTTTTTTGCCGGTGCGGCGCGTTTTGCCTTCCGGTATATCCATCATGGGCGCCAGCAGCGAGCCCAGCGTCTGCCTCTGGCTTCTCGGCCGCGCACCATGATAGTTGGCGCTGGCGAAACCGGTTCGCTTACCATCAAGCGCATGAGCACGGGCGACTATGCTATGCAGGGGCTGCCGGTGGTAGCGGTGGATGACGACCCTGCCAAGATTGGCACACGCATCAACAATGTTAAGGTTGAGGGGCGCATTGACGACATACTCAAGATGGTTGAGCGCCTGAACATCCAACAGATAGTCATGGCCATCCCCTCGGCTACGGTGGCAGAAAAAAAACACATCTTTGACATCTGTATGCAGACGCCCTGCAACCTGTTGACCCTGCCCAATGTGCGCAACCTGCGCCTGGATGAGTTGGACGATGTGCGCCTGCGCGAAGTTGAGTTGAGTGACCTGCTTTCTCGCGAGGAAATTGTCTTAAATACCCGTCTGGTCAGCGGCTATCTGGCCGGCAAAAGTGTGCTTATAACGGGCGGAGGCGGCTCTATTGGCGCGGAACTGGCGCGGCAGATATGCCTGGTTGCGCCCCGCCAGCTGATAATTTTTGACATTTATGAAAACACCGCCTATGAGCTGGAGCAGGAACTTAAAGAACGCTATGACGATATCGATATTCGTGTGGAAATTGGCTCGATTCGCGAGCCTGGCCGCCTCAAAACACTGTTTGAGTGCTACCATCCGCAGGTGGTGTTTCATGCCGCCGCCCACAAGCACGTGCCTCTGATGGAAGCCAATCCGCGCGAGGCCATCTGTAACAATGTTTTTGGCACCTTGAACCTGGTGCGGGTCGCTGATAAGTATGGTGTGGATAAATTTGTCTTTATCTCCACTGACAAGGCTGTCAATCCCACATCGGTGATGGGCGCCACAAAGCGTTTGGGTGAAATGATCACCCAGAGTATGAGCGATCATTCCCAAACCTGTTTTAGCACCGTGCGTTTTGGTAATGTGCTTGGTTCTCACGGCTCGGCGGTTCCCGTGTTTAAGCGGCAAATTATGGAGGGCGGTCCGGTAACTATCACCCATCCGGACATCAGCCGCTACTTTATGACCATCCCAGAAGCCTCACGGCTGGTTGTGACCGCCGGCGGCCTGGCCAAGGGAGGCGAGATCTTCATCTTGAGTATGGGCGAGCCCATAAAAATTGATGATTTAGCTCGCAAATTAATTCGCCTGTCCGGCTTGGAGCCCGACACGGATATAGTCATCACCTATACTGGTTTGCGTCCTGGCGAAAAACTGCATGAAGAACTGGTGATGTCTGAAGAAACCACCCTGCCCACTAACGTTGCTGACATCCTTATATCCACCAGCAAGCCTTTAAGCGCGGCTGAGGTCACCACCAAGATACATGCGTTAAGCCAGTGCCTGGAGCGTACGCGGCAGCCCGCTGATATCAAGGTTTGTCTGGCCGCCCAGATACCCACCTATCGGCCCTTGGAAGCCTGCTGCGCTGATACGGAGCTGCAAGAGATGTTGTGAAGCCTGCGCGGTACGGCGGGACACGCCGGAACCTGTACGCTTGGGGAGTTCATGTAAGACCTCGCACAAGCAGGCTGCGGACGATGAACCAATAATCCCTCGGCTTTGGCCGTGAGGAGTGTCACTTGATGTAGAATCTAAGTAGCCGTTGAAAGGCTGCCGAAAGGTGCCTGCATAGGCACAGGCGTGCTGGGCGTTGTACCGGCGGCACTAGAAAACCTGCAAAGGCGTTGGCGAAACACCCGCAAAGGCGCCTGCGTAAACACTGTCGTACCTGTTGATACAGGCACGCCTTGGGGTTGGGGCATGTTAAGGAGGAATAATGGCCACCATTGCACAGAGCAACTACATCTGGAAAAATGGCGAGAAAATTGCCTGGGAGGATGCCACTACCCACATCCTCAGCCATGCGCTGCATTACGGAACGGCGGTTTTTGAAGGGATACGCTGCTATCAGACTGACCAAGGTTCAGCGGCATTTAGACTAATAGAACACATGGAACGTCTGCAACAAAGCGCCCATATCATCATGATGGATGTACCCTACAGCACCGCCGAACTTGTGGAAGCAACCGCCGATCTGATTTGTGTCAATGGGTTGAAGTCCTGCTATGTACGGCCTATTGCCTATCGTGGCTATGGTTCTATCGGCGTTAATCCGCGGCCTGCTCCGGTGGATGTAGCCATTGCGGTTTGGCCCTGGGATGCCTACCTGGGCGCTGAATCCCTGCAAAAAGGCATCAAGGCCGGTATCAGCTCCTGGCGTCAGCGCTCGGTTAACGCTTTGCCCGGTGCCGTTAAATCCTCGGCATCTTATCTCAACTCAGGCCTGGCCCATATGGAAGCCCTTGATCATGGTTACAGCGAGGCCATCCTGCTTAATGAAAGTGGTATGGTTGCGGAAGGATCCGGCGAAAACATTTTCGCGGTGCGCAATGACCTGATAATCACGCCGCCTGTAAGTGACGGTGTCTTGGAAGGCATTACCCGCAGTTCAATTATTGAGTTGGCCACCTATCTGGGCTTTGAGGTAAGGGAAACCTCACTGGTGCGTACTGATCTATACGTTGCCGACGAGGTGTTTTTTACCGGATCAGCCGCTGAGGTGGTACCGATAGCTGAAATTGACGGCCGCCGCATTGGCTCCGGCCACCGCGGCCCTGTCACCAAAAAACTCCAGGATAGCTTTTTTGACGCAGTCGCCGGCCGCATTGAAGAATTTTTACCCTGGCTCTATCGCATATAGAGGCGGGGGAGGGGTGGATAACGCAGGTATGAAGATGGATGATACGGATATGAAGATGGATGATACGGACATGACCAATCGTATCATCACCTATGACACCACCTTGCGTGACGGCAACCAGCGTACCGGCGTCTCCCTGTCTGTGAAGGACAAATGGCGGATAGCCCAGCGCCTGGATGGGTTTGGTATCAACTATATCGAAGGCGGGTTTTTAGGTTCTAACCCCAAGGATAGGGAGTTTTTTGCCGCCTGTCACAACGGCACACACAGCCTAAAAACCGCGCAGTTGGTGGCCTTTGGACTGCCCGCGCGTAAGACCTCTGTGGCTGAAAGTGACCCGGCGTTGGCTGAGTTAGCGGATGCGGCGGTGGCCATTGTGGCGCTCGTGGGCAAGGCGAGCAGGCAGCAGGTACAGGAAACCCTGCTGTTGAGCGCTGACGAGAATCTGCGCAGGATATTTGAGTCAGTGCGCTTTTTGCGGCAGGCTAACAAGCGTGTATTCTTTGATGCCGAACACTACTTTGATGCCTATGGGCAGGACAACGGCTATGCCTTTGAGGTGCTGGCTGCGGCTATTGAAGGCGGCGCAGAATGTATCGTTTTGGCTGACACAAATGGTGGCGCGCTGCCCCATGAGGTATTTAGCACCACCTTTCAGACCGCTTCGGCCTTGAAACAGGCCTATCCAGAGGTGGTCTTGGGTATTCATGCCCACAATGACAGCGGTTGTGCCGTGGCCAACAGCTTAGAGGCACTCAGGGCTGGCGCCCGTATGGTTCAGGGTACTATCAACGGCTATGGCGAACGAGTGGGCAATGCTGATTTGCTCACGCTTATAGCAAATATAGAACTCAAGCTGGGTCAGCGGCTGGTGGGCCCTAATCGTTTGCGGCAGGCTGCGTCTCTGGCGCATTTTGTAGCCGATGTTTTTAATGTTGCTCCTGACGCTCATGCCCCTTATGTGGGCCAGGATGCCTTTTCGCATAAAGGCGGTTTACACGTGAGCGCCCACGCTCGCCAGGAACATGCCTATCACCATGTTGATCCGGCGGCGGTAGGCAATTTTACGCATATCGTTTTGAGCGATTTGGCCGGACGGGCTGCGCTTCAGGCCAAGGCCGATGAACTGGGCCTTGGAGAACTGGCTGATCCTGATGCGGATGCACTGCTGGCCCTAGTTAAGCAGCGTGAGGCGCAGGGCTATTCCTATGAAACCGCCGATGCCTCTTTGGCTCTCCAGCTACGCGCTGAACTGGGCAAGCCAACCCAATTTTTTGTACTGGAATCCTTCAGGGTCATTAGTGATCGTAGGGCTGATGGCAGTGATAGCACTGAGGCTACCATCAAAATTCACGTGGGTTCAGAGCGTTTTATTGCCACCGCCGAGGGTAACGGCCCGGTTAACGCTCTGGACGCGGCCCTGCGCAAGGCTATCACCCGTTTTTATCCCCAGATAGAGGGGTTGGAACTGCGCGATTTTAAGGTGCGCGTACTGGACGGCAGCATAGGCACCGGCGCAGTGACCCGTGTGTTTATTGACACCGCTGATGCCCAGACAAGTTGGCAGACTGTGGGGGTTAGCCAAAACATTATTGAGGCCTCCTGGGACGCGCTGGTTGACGCCATTACCTTTGGACTTCTCAAGGGTGTAGACACGTGAGTGGGGTGGGTGCCAAGCGCGCCACCCCTGAAGAACTGAGCCACCTCTACCAGGCGATGGCCCAGTTAAGCGACCCGGTTGACATTGCTCACCTGCTGGAAGACCTCTGTACGATTCGCGAGATCGACGAGATGGCCCAGCGCCTGCAGGTAGCCAGGTTGCTGAGCGAGCATCTATCCTATGCCGCTATTACCGAAAAAACCGGCGTTTCAGCAACCACCATTGCTCGTGTGGCCAAGGCGCTGAATTATGGCGCTGGCGGCTATCGTCAGGTTCTCTAAAGACAACTAAACAGCTGGGTGACGGTGGTGCCCTAAGCCAGCGCCTTGGCTAGCAGGCGCTCAAAGGTCAGGGCGCGGTCATCATTCACTCCTTGAGCCCACCCTGTCTTTGCGATCCTTAGAGAGTCGTAGGGCAAACCCACGCCTGGCACGAGCACGGGATAAGCACAGGCACAAGACGTAGGCGCAGGTAGGGGGCAGGTACGGGTAAGGGGCAGGTACAGATGGCCTTCTGGGCGATTGGATTCTGTCAAATGGATAGGCACAAGACGGGTAGGGGATAGGCGCGGAAAGGCGCCAGGTTTTCTTTTCGCGTGATTTTGGGTGTTGGAAGGCCCAGAAAGGAGTATCATCTGCATATGGCATTTGTTCACCTTCATAATCACACCGAGTATTCACTTTTGGATGGGCAGACCAAGGTTGCGCAGATGGCTCGGCAGGCGCGGGATTTTGGCATGGATGCCATCGCCATCACTGATCATGGTTACCTGCTTGGCGTGCCAGCCTTTGTGGATGCCTGCAACAAGGAGGGCGTTAAACCCATCATTGGGTGTGAAGTCTACTTTACGCCTGACCCGGAGTTGCGCCGCGACAAAAAGCCTGAACTGTATCACCTGGTTTTGCTGGCCAAGAACTACGGCGGCTACCAGAATCTGGTCAAGCTTTGCTCCAAAGCCGCCACTGAGGCTTTCTACTACAAACCCAGGGTTAACCTGGAGATGCTTGGGCAGTATAGCCAAGGACTGATCGCTTCCAGCGCGTGCCTGCTGGGCATCGTGCCGCAAAAGCTAATAGCTCATGAACCCAAAGAAGCGCGCGCCTGGGCGCTTAGGCTGGCTGAGCTGTTTGAGCCCGGTGATTTCTACCTTGAGCTGCAAAACCAGGGCTTGTTTGTTAATGACGCGCAGACAATCACCCAAGATGTCCTCAACCAGATGCTGGCTGACCTGGCGGCGGAGTTGGGCTTTAAGACCATCGCCACCAACGACATTCACTATCTGCGCCATGAGGATAACGTTGCCCAGGACTATATGCTCTGTATCCAAACCAATTCAAAGGTTAATGAGCCAAACCGTATGCGTTTTAGCTCTGACCAGTTCTACCTAAAGTCTGAGCAGGAGATGCGCCAGGCGCTGAAGGATTTTCCCGAAGCCTGCGATAACACGGTGGAACTTGCCGCCAAATGCAATGTGGAACTACCCCGTGACTACATTTTGCCCCAGGTACCCCTGCCTGAGGGTGAAACCAATAACAGCCTGTTGGCCAAGCATGCTTTAAGCGGTCTGGTTGAGCGCTATGGCGATCCACTGCCTGAAGCGGTACAAAAGCGCTATGAGTATGAGTATGAAGTAATCTGCAACCATGGCTTTCCTGCCTATTTTCTTGTGGTAGAAGAATTTGTTAAATGGGCTCGCAATAATGGCGTTGGTGTCGGCCCCGGTCGCGGCAGCGGCGCCGGCTCCATCATCAGCTACGCCCTGGGCATAACTGGGCTAGACCCCCTGGCAAACGGCTTGCTGTTTGAGCGCTTCCTGTCGCCGGAACGCCCTGAAATGCCCGACATTGACATCGACTTTGATGAAGAGGGTCGTCCCCGGGTCATTGAACATCTGCGCGAGTTGTATGGTCCGGAAAAGGTAGCCCACGTCATCACCTATTCTACGCTCAAGGCCAAAGCTGCCGTAAATGACTCAGCGCGCATTTTGGATGAACCCATTGCCCTGGGCCAGCGCATCAGCAAGACCATCCAGGGCGGGCCGGTAGCTTCACTTAAGGCTAACCTGGGGGTTAGTGAGGATAACGCCAAAAACAGGGAGCAAAAAAGTCCTGACTTGATAAACCTCTATAACAGTGATCCGGCGGCCCATAAAGTTATTGAGGCCGCCATGATGCTTGAGGGCACCATCCGTGGCGAAGGCGTCCATGCCTCGGCGGTGATTATCTGCCGTGATGCCGTTGATGACCACGTACCGGTTAAGCTGGATACCAAAGGCGGCATGAACATCACGCAATTTGACGGTGAGAGCAATGCCGGCCTGGGCCTGCTAAAGATGGATTTTTTGGGTCTACGCACCTTAAACGTGCTAATGCGGGCGCGAGATTACGTAGCCACAAACCACGGTGTTACGGTGGATATTGATGCCATTCCTCTGGACGATCCCAAGGTTTTTGAGCTTTTGTGTCGGGGTGACACGGCTGGCGTGTTTCAGGTGGAGTCGCCGGGCATGACCGCCCTGATTCGCTCTATGAATGTTGACCGGTATTCTGACATTGTGGCAGCCATTGCCCTGTTTCGCCCTGGGCCCCTGCAATCTGGCATGGCTCAGGACTTTGTAGACCGCAAAGCCGGCAAACGTCAGGTGACCTATTACGATAATCGCCTTAAGAACATCCTGGAAGAAACCTATGGCACCATCGTCTATCAGGAGCAGGTGATGCGTATCGCCGTGCAGATGAGCGGTTTTACGGCCGGCGAGAGTGATGTTTTGCGCAAAGCAATAGCAAAAAAGAACATCAAGCTGATGAAGGAGGATCCCTATACCTGGAAAGACGGCACAACAGAGACCATACAGGAGCATTGGTTAAGCGGTGCTGAGGCTCGCGGCTATGACCGTCGTCTGGCCCAGCAGATATGGGATGACGTTGAAAAGTTTTCTCAGTATGCCTTTAACAAATCGCACTCAGCGGCCTATGCCGTGCTGGTTTTACAGACGGCCTGGTTTAAGACCTATTACCCGGTGGAATACATGGCCGCCGTGCTGTCCTCGCTGCTTGGCAAGGCCGATTCTCTGGTTCGCTATATCACGGCCTGTCGCAAAGGCGGCATTGAGGTTCTTACCCCTGACGTTAATTCATCAGGATGCGAATTTACCCCCATTGACGATGCCATCCGCTTTGGCCTGGCCGGAGTGCGCAATGTAGGAGAGGCACCCGCCAACGTGATAATAGCTGAGCGTGAACGCGGCGGTCCCTATAAATCACTGCACGATTTTGCCTTTCGGCTGCCCAACGGCATTTGCAACAAGCGCGCTGTGGATGCGCTGGTAAAGGCCGGCGGCTTTGATTCTACCGGCTATACCCGTCTGCAAATGGTACGTATCCTAGAAGTTGACAAGATATTGGATCAAGCCACTAAAAAACGCAGGGAAAGAGACGAAGGCCAGCTCTCGATGATAGATCTGTTTGATGACGACGCTACCAAAGGCGGCTTTGTCGATAAGATCCCAGAACCGGACGGCGTTGAATGGGACAGGCGCGAGAAACTGCGCTTTGAAAAAGAAATATTAAAGATGTACGTTTCTGACCATCCCCTTGCGCCCTACAGCGATGTCTTAAAGGATGCGGCGGAGTTTACCCTGGGCGATTTGGTGCTCAGTGCCAGTGAGACTGACGACGAACTAAGCGCCGAGGGTGGCGCGGGTGGCGACCCCGACGGAACTGCCTCCGCCTCGCAGGTTAAGGTGCCGCAAAACCGTCAGATCAGGGTGGCGGGCATAATCAACTCCGTACAGCCGATGGTTTCGCGAAGGGGCGAGCGAATGGCTAGGTTTGTTTTGGAAGATAGGGAAGGCAGCATTGAGACGATAGTTTTTCCCCAGCTTTTTGCAAAGTGCTCAGACCTGCTGGTTGAGGACAAGGTAGTGGCTGTGCGCGGCAAGTTTGACGTCTCTGACCGCGGTTCTCAGGTCATAGCCAATGAGGTAGAGGAAATCAAGCTGGAAAGCAGGACGCGTCAACCACAGGCACGTGAGTTACACATGGCGGCCGCCTGTTTTAACCAGGGCCTTAGTGATCAACTAACCCATCTGCTGCAACAACACCAGGGCATCGATCCCGTAGCCCTCGTCCTAGAATTAAATGATGGCCAGAAGCTGCGCACCTGGCTGCCTTTCCACATTGACGGCAGCGACCAAAATTTGCTTTTTCAATTACGCTCTTTGCTCAATGCTCCAGCATTGCAACTCTAAACCCTGTACCTGTTTTTGAAGGGTAGGTACCTTCTCATTCGCCCTGCAGATTTCGCTTGCAGAACCCGCATTACGTTTTGGAAACCGGCTTGCCTCAGACATGTGCTCTACACGGTGCCGGCGGATATCTGTGTCGCCCCATGCCTTGATTGACCACCCTGCGACAGACAAAATCGCTTGCAAAAATCGTTTTCTCGCACATAGATTTTCATTTTACGCTATCATGAATCCTTGTTTTAGGCATGAGCAAATAGGTGCAAGCACCACCGTGAGGGAAGGGAAAAAACGAACATGTCACGTAATCTTCAGGCACACACAAATCTCCGGGGGGG
>JAITRZ010000012.1 GCA_031288185.1 Coriobacteriales bacterium | reverse complement strand
CCCCCCCCCCCCGGCGAAATTTGTGACATGATTTACTCCTTTCAGATTGCGTGTCTTAGAGTGCGTGTCTGCGTGGTGCCTGTCTTGCTTGCTTTTTCTGACAGCGCATAGTGTAGCACAAGCGCGAGGGTGTGTTGTCTTGCGCCTACGACACTTCTCTATCGCGCATACGATCAATAGCGGCCTTCAAATCCGGTAGGTTTATCTGTAGGCTCTCACGGTTCTCTTCACGGATGATTCCATCATAATTGTGAACCAATACGTTGCATAATCCTACTATGTCGTCCCAGGGAACACTCGGCTCCGCAGCCAACTTTTCTGGATATTTCTTGCGCAAGCTATTAACGCTCTCGCCAATTTGTGTCAAATCCAAGGCAACGGCTTTATATGCCATCATCAAGACTAATTCGTCATTAGTATCGTCATTAAGATGTGCGCTTTCCTGCTCGCATTCTTCAATGAAGTGCACAATTCTGTTGAGGACATCTCGATACTCGTTCATATCTCGACTACGCTGCCCCTATCAATTTTGGAAACAAAATCATCGTCACCAAGCACAATATCGACGCGCCGCCCAAGGATACGCGAAAACCTTTCGCTCAATCCGGCGCGCGCAAACAGCCTTCCGCGTGGAGGATGGTTTATATCAACAATAAAATCAACATCGCTGTTCGCATCGGATTCGCGTCGGGCGACCGAACCAAAGACACGCAAGTTCATCGCGCCATAATCGGACATCGCCACATACAAATCCGTTAGGTGATCATCTACAATAATCGTTAGCAAATCTCTTTCATTTTCCATGTTTCGATTTTATCAATAACATTTCCCGCAAGCAATGTTTTCTCATTTCAGAGCATGCGCGTTGCTTTGTTAAACAGGTTTGGCCTACAACAACAGGCAAAAAATCAAACTACTCGTCGTTGCTATAGGAGATTGTGGTCTGTTTGAAGAGGCGGCGCATCAATCCGACACCAAGTGATAGACCTTATAACCCGCGTCGGCATCGTAGAGATCGGAAGTTGTGTACGCATCAATGAGATCCGAGGGGCAATTAGTTATCCCATCCATCCGCTGCATCCGATAGGTCACTACTATGGCTGACTCACCTGTCAATGCATCATTTGGTAGTAGTAATAGATAAATCCATCGGCGCTAAACGCTATAGAGGAGCTTGAGCCGACGAGAGCGGAGCGTCAAAGTCCAGGGCCGAACGGATGATAAGGCTTACCCATCAGGGCGGCGGCGGTCTCATAGATGTTATAGTCACCAGTGGCATTGTCTGAAATAGTGCCCGTATAGAAAACCTTGGTCTTATAGAATGTGTCACCATTTTGCATGTAGACAGCTGCTGAGGCTGAGGTGAATGCACCCTGTACGTACGTTTCATTCACCACCGTGCGAACTGCTTGTATAGTGTCTCTGGCATCCATCTTGTATTGTTCATCTTGTGCCTTTTGTATGTATCCCGTAAGGGCAGGTATGGCTATAGCAAGTAGGATACCTAAGATAACTATTACTACGATGAGTTCTACAAGAGTGAAGCCGGTATGTCTTGTGCCAACACGCCCTGCGTTTTTTACAGAGGAGCATAAGGGGCTATCAGGAGCAGAGCCTGTGTGAGAGCATCTGTATGTAGCCCCTTGCTGAGGGCACGCCCGGTGAGTTTTGCAGACCGAGGAGCCTTGGTGAGGGGTCGCAGGAGAGGTAGAAGTACGGAGGCGACGAGGGCGCAGAGTGTTTATGCTGGTGTTCTCTGTGGGAGGGGCTTCTGTGGCCGATACTCTTTGTGTCCTCATTTGTGCTATTTCAGGGTACAAAAAACCGCCTGGCACAGGGGCCTGGGCGGCATCTTTGGCGCGTACACTCGCGCCCTCATAGGTGTTGGTGGATGGGAGAAGAACTAAGCTACGAGCCCCCCCCCCCCCCGGCGAAATTGGTGACATGTTTTACTCCTTTCAGATTAACTGTTTTGGTGTCTGTTTTAGTGGTGCTTTTTTACCTGCTTTTTCTAACAGCGCATAGTGTAGCACAGGCGCGAGCAAAAGTTGCATACGAATAGGCTGTTTGTCTTGTCAGATAGACACTGCGCGCATCACAAGACAGGTGAACCAACGGATGAACCGCTTCCTGTTGGCCTTGGCCGATCATAGGACATACTGATAGTACAATTTTTTGTACATAATCTCTTGATAGGGAGGTTGCTGTGATTGCGACAAACTATTCAAATGCGCGTCAGAACTTTGCGCATTACTGCAATGAGGCTGTCCACAACTACGAGACCGTCATCGTTACTCGCAAGAGAGGTGAGAATGTAGTCCTCATGTCTGAATCTGCGTACAATAACCTTATGGAAAACCTGTATGTAAGAAGCAACAGGGACAACTATGACCGGTTGCTGCGATCCATCAACCAGCTTGAACACGGTAAGGGTACCGCAAGGGAACTGGTGGAAATTCCTGACGATGAACAAAATATTCTCTGACCTCGCGTGGGAGGACTACCAGTACTGGGTTAAAAATGATCGAAAGGTACTTAAAAAGATCAATGAACTGTTGCAGGATATAGAGCGCGGCGGCAATGAAGGATTGGGCAAGCCTGAACCTCTGATTGGTGACCTGCAGGATTATTGGAGCCGCCGCATAACATTGGAACACCGGCTCATCGATAGGCTATGCGACCGTGAGATACGTATAGCCCGCTGCCGCGACCATTATGGCCCACCTCCGGACAGACACGATAACTGCTTGTCGCGTTTCAGGATGGCCGAGAGGCGCGGCACATAGACAGAGTTGCCTCCGGATAGCTGCTTGTCGAAGACTGTTTGAGCTGGGGTCCCCTGTGCGAGGGGCCCCAGCTAAGACGGTGCGGCTTAAACCGACACCAAGGGCAGTGCCCTCTGTGCGAAGGGCCCACGCGGCGACAGTTTCAGTAACGTTTTTCTCTCCAGAACCTATATCAGAGCACAAAAAACCGCCTGGCGCAGGGGCCTGGGCGGTGTCGTCTTGTGCGCAGGCTGTGCGGGCTTCCTGTGCTATAGTAGCATCACTTTAGCTCACCAGAGGTCAGCTCATCAGAGGCAATGTTGCGCGCTCGCGCGTTATCCGTAGGTGCCAAGGTTGAGCGCGGGAAAGGGGCGTTGCGCGTGAGCGGCGACAGGCTTGATGATTTTAGGATAAGCGCAAAAAATATCGCCATGCGCGATTGGCTCAATCCAACGAGCCTTGAGTTTGCCGGGGGAGACGCGGTGCTCATTACCGGTGGCTCTGACCACGCAAAGATAGGGCTGTCACTGATTCTTTCAGGACATATGAGGTCATTTCATGGCAATCTTTCCTTTGTGGATAAAAACCTCCCTCAAAACCTCACGCTTAGCGCGGTAAAGCGCACGCTGCGCAAAATCTCAGCGGTTGTTGACGCGCCGCGTGTCAGTGCTCCCTATGAGCATACAAAGCTGAGGGATTATGTCGCGCAGGAGCTGTGTATCGCAAAACGTCCGTCAGGGCGCAAGGAAGTGAGTAGATTCCTTATAGAAGGCGACCTCGCAAACTACGCCAGCAGTGAAACAGAGGAAATACCAACGGGCCTCTATCTCAACGCAGCGATGAAACTCGCCGTCATGCGCAAGGGCGTCAGTGTGCTGCATCTTGTCCTCCCTGACCGCTATGACTGCGAGCGTTTGGCATGGCAAGAGGCGATAGAAAACTACCATGACCAGGGATATACGGTGGTGGTATATTGCCGGAAGGCATCGTCTGGCCATGCCTGTGGCAAGAAGTTTGAGGTGGGTGTCCTATGAGGCTCGCGCTGCGCCTCGCGTCTGCAGAGTTTCGCAGGGTTACGGCTCGTCCGCTTATGACGCTTGCCATATGCGCGGTGCTGTGCATACCAACAATCTATTCATCCGCGTATCTTTACGCCAACTTGGATCCCTACGGTAACCTTAAGAACATGCCGGTAGCCCTGGTAAATGAGGATAAACCCGCGCTGATAAATGGCGTGACCATGAATCTGGGCGAAGAGATAAAAGAGGAACTGCTTGCGTCTGGACAATTCAAATTTTTTGTGACCGATCTGGCGCAGGCGACAGACGGCGTCACAAGCGGCACCTACACCTTTGCCATCCATGTGCCCAAGGATTTTTCTTCCAGCATGAGCGACCTCGCCGATTTTAACCCCAAGGTGGCGGAGATAACAATACTCACCAACGACGCCAACAGTTTTCTCTCACATCAAATTGCCACTGAGGCAACAACAACTATCGCTCTGCTGCTAAATGGGAGGGTGAGCGCAGAGGTTCTTAATCAGATGCTGATAGGGTTTTCTGACATACACAACAGCCTTAGTGAGGCGGCAGACGGCGCGCAGGAGCTGTATGAGAATCTGGCAAAGGCGCGTGATGGCGCCGCTGAGGCATCCGAGGGCATGACGGCGTTGATAGAAGGGGTAAGGGAGTTGCAGATCGGTGCCAATCAGGTGCTTTCTGGCGCTGATGAACTGGCCCAGGGTTTGGGCGAGTTAAACGCGCGGGCACAATCACTGCCTGACCAGGCACGCCAATTGGCGGATGGAGCGGGGCAGGTAGCCAACGGCAACGCGGAGATAGCAGCCGTCGCTGACAGAGTGCGCGAAGTAGCCGATGAATTGAATGTGCTGTTTGACAAGGAGCTTGACAGAATCAAAGCGATTATCGACAGCTTGCCAACGCCACAGGTCAGGGCCATCTTAAACGCATTTTTGGATGACGCGCGTGCCGGAGCCACCAAAATTGACAAGACCGTAGATGATATTGATGATAGTATTGACAAATTAGCTGCGGGATCACAGCAGGTCGCCAACGCTACAGAGTTGCTGGCAGAATTGTCGCCGGAGTTGGTTTCTGGTATTGAGCGCCTCGCGGAAGGATCGACTCAGCTAAGCGCGGGCATACGCGAGCTCACAACGGGCATTGGTATACTCGCCGGAGACCTGCCGGAGTTGAGCGAAGGTATCGCCGCGCTTCACGAGGGGCTTGCAGAACTAAGTGCCGGAGCAAAAACATTGTCAGATGGCTTGCGCGAAGGACTAAGCGAGGTGCCAAATCCTGATGCGGATGAGCGCAAGCGCATGACGGACTTTATCACGGCACCGGTGCAGTTTAACGATAGCGACAAGGTGGCCGGCGTAGGCTACGCTACGGGGTTAGCGCCGTTTTTTATAGCACTTTCAACCTGGGTGGGCGCCTACATCCTCCTGCTGCTGCTGCACGTCGTCTCAAGCCGAGCCCTTGTTGCCAACGTCGCCGGATGGAAGGTGGCGCTTGGCGCCTGGATACCTGCTGCAGTCTTGGTTATCGCGCAGGTGAGCATCCTTGAGCTGGTTATCGGCCTGCTTGGTATCGAGATAGCAAATTTGCTCTTAACCTGGTTATTTATGGTTCTTATAGCGCTGACCTATGTCACCATACTCCAAGCGTTCATCATGTTGGCTGGCAAGATAGGGGTGTTCATTGGCTTGCTGTTGCTTGTTGTGCAATTAACCACAGCAGGTGGCACCTTTCCGTGGGAAACCATGCCCCCTGCCTTTCAGGCGCTGCACCATATTTTCCCGATGAGTTACGCCGTAGACGGCCTGCGACAACTCATGTATGGCGCAAGTATACCGATAGCCCTGACAGATGCCCTCATCCTTGGCACTTATCTGCTCGGCGCGGGTATCGCCGTGCTTGCCGTCACAAGGTTTCGCAGGGAATGGCTCCCTGAATATCTAAAGCCGCCAATCCATACGGTATAAAAACACAGGCGAGAACGGGACGCAAAAACAGGACAGGACAACTTTTTGCCTGAGCTTTCGCGCAAAGAGACACGCAGGCAGAGTTAGCAGGGATGCGGCTATCAGGACAACTTTTTGCCTGAGCTTTCGCGCAAAGAGACAACCCTGCTATCATATGCTTGCAAACACTACCGATAGGTGATACAAACAAAGGGGTTATACCATGCTTTGTCCAAAATGCGGATCTTTGAAATCACGGGTGATAGACTCACGGCCGTCAGATGACGGCAGGCAGATTCGACGGCGGCGACACTGCGAGAGCTGCAACGGGCGCTTTACCACCTATGAGACCTATCGGGAATCACCGTTGATTGTGATAAAAAAAGACAAGAGCTCTGAGCAGTTTGACCGCAACAAGCTCTTGCGCGGCCTGTTAAGGGCAACCGTTAAGCGCGATGTACCGGCGGCGACGCTCAATGAGCTGATCTCCGATGTCGAAACAGAGTTGCGCGCGCTGCCCAAACCTAACGTGCACAGCACAGTTTTGGGGGAGATGGTTTTAGAGCGCCTGCGCACCATTGATGATGTGGCCTACATTCGCTTTGCCTCGGTCTATCGCGACTTTCAAGACGTTGATGAGTTTCAGGGTGCCTTGGGAAAGATGTAGAGGACATCATTGTGTTGGGACGTCTGTACCTTATCGTGAGAGGATGTTACCCTGATGACACCGCAAGAATCCCCGCGTTCGCCCCTCCCTCTACCGGTTCAGCGCCTCAACAGGGACGTGCCGTTGCCCCACTATGCCTACGCAGGCGACGCGGGACTTGATCTGTGCGCGGCAGCAGACCTATCCATCGCGCCGCAGCAGCGCGCACTTATCCCCACGGGCCTTAAAGTAGCCATTCCTGTTGGCTATGCCGGTTTTGTGTTGCCGCGTTCTGGGCTGGCCATCGACAAGGGCCTTACGCTGGTCAACAGTCCCGGCCTGATAGACAGTCACTATCGTGGTGAGGTTAAGATTATTGCGCTTAATACCGATGTCAGCCAAACTATTACTGTCCACAAAGGTGAGCGCATCGCTCAACTGGTGGTGCTGGCAACACCCGCCGTGCAGATACAGGAACGTGAAGTAGTGGATAACACCAGCCGCGGCAGTGGAGGTTTTGGGTCCAGCGGCAGGTAGGAAGTAGATACGTGGTAGGTAGGTGGTAGGTAGATAAATTGCTATTTTACTGTTTATTTTACGCGCGGGCACAGAGAAAGCGGGATGATGCTTAACAAGGTGCGGCAGCTTGGCACGCGCTACCTGTTGTCAGACGCCATTCCTCTTGAGGGGCGCCTCTTTAACGTTACCATGTGCCTGTGCGCGGTGGGGGCTATCTTTGGCACCCTGGTTACCACGACGGCAGTTTCTTCATGGGTATCTATCGTGGCTACCCTGTTTCTGGCGCTGGTCATTGTTGGCTTTACCGTCATTTGCAACCGCACGCGCAACTATACCCTGGGCAGCCTGATTGTTTGCGTGGTGGCCGGCTGGATTGTCTTTCCCCTTGTCTTTTTTGTCTCTGGCGGCGTGTACAGTGGTATGTTGGCCTATTTCCTGTTGGGCATCGTAGCCATGTCGGTGCTTTTGACAGGCCGGCGCTTTTATATTGTGAGTTGTATATACCTGCTCATTTGCCTGGGCTGCTATTTGGCTAGCTACCTGTTTCCCTCTCTACTTATAGCGATTCCCTCAGAAGGCGGCGTTTACCTGGATGTGGCGGCATCTTTCACCATCGCCAGCCTGCTCATAGCCTTTACCCTCAAAAGTCAAAACCGGCAATTTCGTAAATCTCAAGAGGCACTGAGGGAGCAGCGCCAGCGTGCCGAAGCCGCGTCGCAGGTTAAATCAGACTTTCTTTCTAACATGAGCCACGAGATGCGCACGCCAATGAACGCTATCCTGGGCATGACCACCGTGGGTTTGGCGGCTAACGATATGGCAGCCAAAAATAAAAGCCTGAAACAGGTCAACCTGGCGGCCGAGCACCTGCTGGCAATCATCAACGACATCCTGGATATGTCTAAGATTGAGGCCGACAAGATAGAATTGGCACATCAACCGTTTGATGTCAGGCAGATGATCTACAGCGTCACCAGCCTGATAGCTCCTCGTGCAAAAGAAAACAAGCTGCATTTTGCCCTGGACGTTGATGCGCGTGTTCCCCAGCAGTTGTATGGCGACGGTCAGCGCCTGGCTCAGGTGCTGGCAAACCTGCTTGCCAACGCAGTGAAGTTTACGCCTCATGGCGGCGAGATCACGCTTGTGGTAGCGCTTGACCAGGGGTCAAGCGCAGGGGCACAGGTGCCCATCGTTACCCAAAAGGCCATCCCGCTGCGCTTTGCGGTGCGGGACAACGGCATCGGTATCAGCGCCGAGCAGCAAAAGCGCCTATTCACCGCCTTTACCCAGGCCGATTCCTCCACCTCCCGACGATTTGGCGGCACTGGGTTGGGGCTTGCCATCTCCCAACGTATCGTACAACTGATGGGAAGTACCATTAAGGTTCAGTCCCAGCCAGATGTGGGTTCGACCTTCTCTTTTACTGTGTGGATGCAATCTGCCAGTGACGGGCCTGAGCCCTCGGAAACAGGCGCTCCTGTCGGCACAGGCACACCATGGGCCACCACAGCCGGCTCTGACAACAGACACCCTCGTTCTGACAACAACGGACACCCTCGTTCACAAGCGAGCGACTATCCAACAGGCACAGACAACCTGGCTGCGCCTCCCCCTCCTCCAACAGGCATTGAGTCCAACACTGCTGGGGATGCCTTCTTGTTTACCCCAACCGGCCTGGACGGCTCGGAGGCTGTCGGCGGTGTGGGCAGCGCTCCTTTGCCTGACTTTTCCCGCCACACTGTGCTGCTGGCAGAGGATATAGACATCAACCGCGAGATAATCCTGGCTCTGCTGGAGCCAACCAACCTAAACATTGAAACCAGCACCAATGGCCTGGAGGCATTGACGGCCTTTGAGGCCAACCCTGAGCGCTACGACCTGATTTTCATGGACATTCAGATGCCAGAAATGGACGGCCTGGAAGCCACGCGCCACATTCGTGCCCTTAGCACCAGCATCCCCCAGGCCCGGACGGTGCCCATTGTGGCCATGACCGCCAACGTGTTTAGGGAGGACGTTCAAAAAAGCCTGCAAGCGGGCATGAACGGCCACATCGGCAAACCGATCAAACTGGATGAACTGATAGGAATATTACAGCAGTTCCTGCACGCGTGAGCGGTTTTGGCTGTTAAAGGCGGCAGTGATCGAAGGGGGAACGGGCGATTGACCAGGCCGCTTTACAGACGGACGGGACAAGCATGAAGGAAACGGTATGAAAAAGATGACCGTGTACCAGCAACAGCACAGGAGAAGATGAACGTGTACCAGCAACAGCACAGGAGAAGATGAACGTGCACCAGCAACAGCACAAGAGAAGATGACCGTGTACCAGCAACAGCACAGGAGAAGATGAACGTGTACCAGCGCGTGTATCTTGATTATGCCGCCACTGCACCCCTGCTGCCGCAGGTGCGTGAGGCGATGTTGCCGTATCTGGGACAGCACTTTGGCAATGCCAGCGCGCTCTATGCTGAGGGCAAGGAGGCGCGCAAGGCGCTTGAGCAGGCGCGGGATACCCTGGCCGCAATCCTTAACGTGAGCCCATTAGAGTTAACCTTCTGTTCTGGAGGTACCGAGGCGGCGGCGACTCTCTGTGGCGGCATGGCACGAGCTTTGGCGGCTGCCCGGTCGGGAGCCAGACACCTGATTTGCTCAGCTTTTGAGCATCATGCCGTCTTAGACAACTGTCTGGCCCTGAGACGACAGGGCTTTGAGGTGAGTCTGTTGCGTCCACGCCGCGACGGACGCATACATCCGGATGATCTGAGCGCCCTGCTGCGCAAAGACACGCTGCTGGTAGCGGTGATGTGGGTACAAAATGAACTGGGCACGGTGCAGCCGCTGGCCGAGTTGTCCCATGTAGCCCATCAGCACGGTGCCTGTTTTTTTACCGACGCTGTGCAGGGCTTGGGCAAATTACCGGTAGAACTTGCCACCTGGCAGGTGGACGCGGCGGCGTTTTCCGCCCATAAAATTGGCGGGCCACAGGGGGTCGGCCTGTTTTATCTGCGCCAAGGCACACCCTTTATGCCCAGCTTGCTGGGGGGAGGCCAGGAGAGTAAACGCCGGAGCGGCACCCAAAATGTGGCCGGCGCGATGGGATTTGCAAAGGCGGCAGAACAGCTTGCGCCTTCGATTCTGGAGCGTGAGGCGCAGCGCCTGGCCATCCTGCGTGATGAAACATTGGCCAAGGCTTTGGCCCTGAGCCCACGCGTCCGGGCTACCGTAGACATCCAGCCCGGCGACATATACTGCCACCTGCCCGGCTTGTTACACCTGCTTATGCGCGATATAGAAAGTCAGACCCTGGTGCTTGCTCTGGACGAGTCTGGCATCGCGGCAAGCGGCGGCGCGGCCTGCTCATCCGGCTCCCTGAAACCAAGCCATGTAGTAACGTCCCTGGGCATTGCGAGTGACCTCGCCCACGGAGCGTTGCGCATCTCTATGGGCTCCGGTAGCTGCCCCCAAGACTGCGAACTCCTCATAACGGCCCTGGCCAAGATACTTGCTAGATATTATGGCAAAAATGCAGAGGCGCCAAACCGCCAGGCCACGCGCGCAAAGAAATCATGCCGCTCCTAATTAAAAGGATACTCATTGCGGTATCGGTACTAATTTTAATAGGTGTGCTTCTTGTTGCCGCGTCATTCATAAAACAGTCGATCACGGACAGAAGCATAAACGATGATTTTAGTGGAGTCTTTTCAAGGGCCGATTATAAAACGCCTGTTGCTGTTAAGGGAATTGAAGTAATGAAACAGGAAATTTCATGCGGCTACGCTTGCATCGAATTACTGGCGCGGTGGCAAGGGAAGGATATTACAGAGAACGCACTATTTGCCCAAAACGATGGTAAGATTACAACCGCTATGGGAAATGGATTTGTAAATGAAGTAAACAAGCAATTCCCGGAGTTTTGCACTACAAAATATGCCAACTTAAAAAATACTGAATTGATAGACCGAGTTTACACAAGCCTTAAAAACCATATGCCTGTTCCGTTTGAGTTTGCTGCGCTACATACTGATGGCGACACAGGCGTATGGACGCTTCACCTGGCCATCATTACTGCATTGGATATTGAAAACGACATAATTACCATTAGTAATCCGTATGGTTACAGGGAAACCTATACTTTAAGTGACTTTTTACAGGCAACACGTTATGAGAGTTATGAAAATATGGAGTTCCCTTTTCGGCTTGGATTTTTGGCTGGCGTTTTTACAAAAAATACCATTTACCTGCTAGAGGAACACTAAAACAGCTACCTCAAACATAAGGTACCCGTCCCTCTTCTGTCTTTTTGCTTTCTCACTCACAACAGATTCATACGAAAAGCGGGACGGACGCCGTTCGTGTAGTCCACGTTGTTGTAATAGACCGTGCCCGTAGAGGCGTAGACCAAAGCGGCCCCGGTAGTGACGAGGCGCGGAGAGCGAAGCCAGTAGTAGGAGCTTGTCCCGGAGGTTCTTCGTGCGTTGGCATCAGCAAAGAGGACAACGCTTGAGCCATAGAGGTTTTGGGTAAGATCCAGGCTGGCGACATCGGTGGTGCCACCGTAGCTGTACTCAATCGTGCGAAATACTTCTTCTTCACTTAAGAAGAAGAGCTTCTGTCCTGTTAGCTCATAGTAGCCGTTGTGGCCGCTGTCAGAGGCACCTCCTGTTTTATAGGGAGCGGTGCGTGCATCGCTCCAGCCTATCCTCGTGTAGAGGGTGGTATCGAGTATCTTTGCCTTGATGTC
>JAITRZ010000007.1 GCA_031288185.1 Coriobacteriales bacterium | reverse complement strand
TGCTCCTTTCAGATTGCCTGTCTTGGTGTCTGTCTTGGTGGTGCCTTGCTAGAGTGGTGCTTTATCTTGGTGCCTGTCTTAGTGCCTGCTTGTTCTAACAGCGCATAGTGTAGCACAAGCGCAAGCGGTAGGCGTCGGGCAGCCATACGACACGGCGGTCAGACAACTTGACAATACCTATAAAACCTATATGATTGCTCTATGTCTACTGTTGACAAAAGATATGTGGCCCGCACACCCGCTCCATTTGGGTCAGAATCAGAAAACCAACTGTCGCCTCCCACACCTATTCCATTCAACGTGGAATCAAAAGACCAGCCGCTGGCTTCTACATCCGCTCTATCCGGTCAAAAATCAAAAGACCAGCCGCTGGCTCCCGTGTTTCCCCAGCCCAACCAGGAGACCGCCAACACCACCTCACTCCCCCATCAGCGCCAGAGCGAGGTACGGGCCGGCTCCCATAGCGCCTTTATCGCCCGCCAGGGCCTTGGGACTCGCGCCGTACATGGGGGCAATGATGTCGATGCTGAGACGCGCGCCATCCGTCGTCCTATAACAATGGCCAACAGTTATGAACTGCCCTTTGATTCTACCAGACTAAACTGGAGCGCCGCCAGTGGCATGGTCTATACGCGCAACGGTGGCGCTAACCAGCTTTGGTTGGAAGAAAAGATCGCGGCATTGGAAGGCGCTGAAAGCTGTGTGGTGCTCGCCAGCGGTGTGGCGGCCATTGCTGCAGTGCTCCTGACCTTTTTGCGAACAGGCGACCATCTTGTTGTATCAGATAACAGCTATATTGCCACCTATCGCCTGGCTGAAGAACTGCTGCCGGAAAAATTTGGCATTACAAGCACCCTAGTGGACAGCCGCGACCTTGTGGCGGTGCGCCAGGCTCTGCGTCCAAATACCAGGCTTATTCTTATCGAAACGCCTGCCAATCCCACGCTCAAGATAAGCGACATCGCTGGCTGCGCGCGCATCGCCCAGGGCGCCGGTGTGTTGCTTGCCGTAGATTCAACGTTTGCGTCGCCCTATAACCAGCGACCGCTTGAGTTAGGCGCTGACCTGTCCTTGCAAAGCCTCACCAAGTACATAAACGGTCACGGCGATGCCCTGGGCGGTGCCGTCAGCGGCTCGACAGACCTGATTGCCAAGATAAAAGCTGAAGCAATGGTCAATTTGGGTGGTGCCATCAGTCCCTTTAACGCCTGGCTCATCCAGCGTGGCAGCGTAACGTTGGCCCTGAGAATGCGGCAGCACAACGAGAGTGGCCTGCGCATCGCGCAGTGGCTCAAGGGTCGCAAGGAGGTCAGCTTTGTGGCCTATCCCGGCCTGTCAGACAGTATCAACCATACCGTAGCCAGCCAGCAGATGCCGGGTGGCTTTGGTGGTATGCTGGCCTTTGGTCTAGCCGCCAACGCAGAACGTTGCAACTACTTTGTAAGTCGTCTGCAACTTATCACCAACGCCGTGTCACTGGGCCATGATGAGAGTTTGATTGCCTATATCGGCCCAAACGATGAGCGCCAACACCTCTATCCGCCTGAGTTCCAGGCAGGATTCTTTCGCCTGAGTATAGGTTTGGAAGATGCAGGAGATTTGTTGTCTGACCTGACTCAGGCTCTGGCTGCCAGCTTTTGACCTTCTGCTTGCGTTACCCTTCAGTTACCGATGCCGCCGCTCAGGTAACGCCACGACAGTGCCGCCTGCAAGCCCTGAGGCCCTGACAGCGCCACCCGCACACGGTCTGGGGCCCATGGTGACAACGCCCGCAACAACGCCGCTTGCGCAAGGTTCGCTAGACCTTCAAATAGCGACGCATCGCCCACATGGAGCCAAACAGACCAATCAACAGCCCGATGCCAACCAATATCAGGTAGACCTGCCAAAGATGCATGTTGGTATAGTCAATGGGAAGCCAACTTATCAGCGAGTTGACCTGGGGCAGAAAATACCCAACCAGAAGTGAGACGCAGAGTATCGCAAAGCCGGCACCAACCAACGCTTGCAGAGCTCCCTCCATCACAAACGGCCCTCGAATGAAGCCATTAGAGGCGCCAACCAGACGCATGATGGCTATCTCCTTGCGGCGAGCCATAATGGCCAGACGGATGGTGTTGTTAATAAAGATCAAGGCCACAAATATCAGCATCACAACCAAAGCCATGCAAACCAGGCGGATGGTGTCGGTTAGCACAAATAGACGCTCGACTATCTGCTGGCCATAACGGATGGAGTCAGCGGGTTGCGTAGGGTTATCTATAACCCTGACATAGGCGCTATGGGCCATAATGAGATCGGCGACATTTTGGATGGCGGAAGGATCACTGAGCTCAATTTCCAAAGAAGCTGGTAGCGGATTACCGTTTAATTGTTCAGCAATTTCTGGACTGACCATCTCCTTGAAATGCTCCAGAGCTGTTTCCTTGTTAATATGCTGGACGCTTGCGACCTCTGGCATTGAGGCAATGTAGGTTTGAAGAGCGGTGATGTCACTTGTGGTAGCCTCGTCAGCCAGGAATATGGAGATAGAAACCTGGCTCTCAACCCCCTGCACTACCCTATCAATGATTAGGCTGGTAACCATGAACACACCTATGACCAGGAGCGATAGAAAGATCGTCACCACGGCGCCAAAGGTAGTGCCAAAGTTCTTTTTGGAATTCAAGAGTGCCTCTTTGAGGAAATAAAGGATGCTACGCATCTAAACCGTATACCCCCTTATCCTCATCGCGCACCAGATATCCGTTTTCTAAAGCCACTACCCGCTTGCGCATTGAATCTACCATCTCACGATCATGGGTTGCCACCACTATCGTGGTGCCCGTACGATTGATGCGATCCAACAGACGCATGATGCCAAGCGAGGTTTGAGGATCGAGATTGCCGGTAGGTTCATCACAGATAAGAAGTGGTGGACGGTTGACAATGGCCCGGGCGATGGACACACGCTGCTGTTCTCCGCCGGAGAGCTGATCAGGATATTTGTCAGTTTTGTCCTCAAGCCCAACTAGCCTGAGCACCTCTGGCACCTGGGTGCGAACGATATGGCGGGATTTGCCGATAACCTCCAGCGCAAAGGCCACGTTTTGAAAGGCTGTCTTGTTGGGAAGCAGTTTAAAGTCCTGAAAGACGCAACCGATATTGCGGCGCAGATAGGGCACACGCCAACGACGGATGCTGGCCAGATCCTCACCAGCCACAATCAGGCGGCCGGAGGACACGACAAACTCGTGGTTGATAAGACGGATAAAGGTTGACTTGCCAGAACCTGAATGTCCAACCAAAAAGACAAACTCACCGGAAGAGATGGACATGGAAATATTGTTCAGGGCCGGTTTGGCAGGCTGGGCGGGATAGATCTTACTGACACGATCAAAGAGTATCACCGAGCGAGCATTACCCGCTGGCGGGCGAGCCTGCGCAACCTGGGAGGCACGAGAGGCCAGCATTGCCGCCTGTCCATTGTTAGGCGCGCTCGGTACCGACGCAACGCCGGTTTGTCCCGGCGTTATGCCAGGAACAGCGCCGGTTTGGGTTGTAGCAGTTTGAAAAACGCCGGTGGTTGTCTCTGGGTTGAGAGGGGGAATGGTCTTACCGCCCAGGGGGAGGGAGGCAAACTGTGGGCCGGCAGTGGAAGCCTGTGAAAAGCCGGGTAGGTTGGTGGCAGCAATCGTCTGAGCATAGTGGCCCGCTACCGGAGCCTGGGCCATATCAGCGTCAGGATCAGGTGATACGCCACGTTTTGCATGCTCAAAATCGATCTGCGCTGGCGCTGGCGCTGGCGCATCCGACACACTTTGTTTGTTCACTGCTTCTCCGTTCATGTATGCGACAAGTGGTGTTTGTAAGGTCAAAACGTGGGCAGAGCACCAAGCGTTTCGCACAGGGCAAGGCAAACGAGCGACCTCACCGCAGAAACAGCGGGCAGACAGCGCCTACTCCACACAAAAGAACAGCGCGGTTCTGCGCAAAAGAAACACGTAGACGCCAGCAGTTTTTGACCTTAAAGAACACCATGGCTGGAGCCACAGAAATCAACGCTCAGATGCCCTGTGAAGCCCACCCAAGCGCAGTCATCGCAACCATTTTACCACAACATCATACAGGGACTGCGCATCCAGACCAAATACTGAAAACAGCTCGTCAATCGCGCCGGAGGTGCCAAAGCGATCCTGTACCCCTACGCGCTTGAGGCCGTGAGGGGCGATGCCTGGATTTTCGGCCAGCAACTCGGCCAGCGCTGAACCCAGGCCACCAATTACTGAATGCTCCTCGCAACTGAGCACCCGCCCAGTCTTACGCGCGCTGGCCAGTATACCCTCAGTATCCAGGGGCTTGAGGGAAAAGGCGTCGATAACCTCAGCGCTGATGCCAGCCTGCGCAAGCAACTCAGCGGCTGTCAGAGCTTGCTCAACCAGCGCGCCACAGGCAATCAGGCTGATGTCGGTACCGGCGCGCAGGCACCGTGAGTGCCCTGGCGCAAAGTCTTTGTGGTTGGTATACAGGGTGGCAACCGGCGCGCGACCCAAACGTACATAAAACGGGCCCGGACTGGTAGCCGCCAATCGAATAGCCGCCTGCGCGGAAATGAAATCGGCGGGAACCAGTACACGCATGTTGGGAAGAACCCGCATAAGGGCTATATCCTCCAACATTTGGTGGCTGCCGCCATCGGCACCCACACTGATGCCAGCATGGGAAGGGGCTATCTTCACGTTAAGGCGAGAATAGCAAACAGTATTGCGGATCTGATCATAAGCGCGACCACTGGCAAAAACAGCAAATGAACCCGTAAAGGCTATTTTCCCTGTCAGGGACAGACCCGCTGCCACACCGATCATGTTCTGTTCAGCCACACCCACATTAAACAGCCGCTCAGGATAGTTCTTGCCCAGACAGGCGGTGGTTGTTGAGCAGGACAGATCGGCGTCAACCGCCACAACGTCCAAACCTTCATCTACCAGCTCAACCAGGGTTTGACCGTAGGCCTGCCGGGTTGCCCTGCGTTGAGGAAATGTGTGCGGGAGGGACGCACGCGCGGTGAGATCACGCGCGACAGAGTCTTGCTCAATCATGAACGGCATCCTGTTCTGATGTCCGCAGGGGAAAGATGTCACCGGGATTGCTTCGCTGATGCTCAGGGTAACGGGACTGTTCTGCCCCTCGTGCGTGAGAGGCACCAGAGGGGTGTTTCATCATAGTGACGCACGCTGCGTCGTGTTCTGACCTTCGTATGTGGGAGACATCGCACTTCGACAGTTCAGTCAAAGCCTGCCGACATTGCTCCGCGTTTGCGGCCTTGCCGTGCCAGGCACAGTCATTTTCCATGAAACTAACGCCCTTTCCCTTGGTTGTTTTTGCTATGACTACAGCGGGAGCACCGTCTTGGGCAAAGGCCTGGGTAAGCGCCGCATGAAGACTGACTGGATCATGGCCATCGGCACCAAAGGTTTGCCAGCCAAAAGCAGCAAACTTGGCACTGATGCTATGGGGATTGCAAATAGTGCGAATGTCACCATCAATTTGCAGATTATTATTATCAACAATCGCCACCAGACGAGCAAGATGGCGCTGGGACGCATACATTGCCGCCTCCCATATCTGACCCTCCTGCAATTCGCCATCACCCAGCAATACGCACACCCTGCTGTCACTGCCCGCCATTTCAAGACCCAGAGCCATACCCACCGCCACCGAAAGTCCCTGTCCCAAAGACCCAGTGGATACTTCCACGCTGTTGAGCCTGAGCATGTCGGGATGTCCCTGCAAGCGCGAGTCCAGTTGGCGCAGGCTGCACAGTTCATCTGCGGGAAGGTAGCCTATCTGCGCAAGGGTCGCATAGAGGATGGGAGCGGCATGGCCCTTGCTTAGAATAAAGCGATCACGGTCTGGCCAGGTGGGATCATTTGGGTCATAGTGTAACAAGCCGGAAAAAAACAGCGTGGCCATTATCTCTGCCGCTGAAAGTGAGCCACCGGGATGCCCGCTGCCGGCAGCGGTAGTCATCTCCAGTACCGCTGCGCGTAGTTTGTTGGCGATGGACGAGATGGTGGCCGCGTCAAATCCCATGCCTGTTCCTGTTCTGTCTGCCATACGCACCCGCTACTGTTTCTTTCCCTGATCCTGTCTCTTTTCCTGGCCTTGAAACGCTTTGCCCTGTTCCATCTGCCAGCGCTGGTAGGCTAGGATAAAGGGATCAAGGTCGCCCTCTTCCAACACGGCACTAACATTGCCGGTTTCAACGTTGCTGCGTACATCCTTGATCAGCTGATAGGGATACAGCACATAGTTGCGAATCTGGTTTCCCCAGGAGGCTTCGGTCTTTTCGCCTCTCACACGCGCCAGTTCCTGTTCGCGACGTTGTCGTTCAAGCTCAAAGAGGCGGGAGCGCAGTATCTTCAGCGCCGATTCCCGATTTTGCAACTGTGATTTTTCATTTTGACAGGTTACTACAAGGCCGGTGGGCAAGTGGGTGATGCGCACGGCTGAGTCCGTCGTGTTTACGCTTTGGCCGCCTGGACCGCTTGAGCGATAGACATCAACACGGATGTCCTCATTCTTAACTTCTACCGGCGCGTCTTCGGGTAATACCGGCAGCACTTCGACACCGGCAAAGGTGGTCTGGCGGCGCTTCTTGTCATCAGTGGGCGAGATGCGTACCAGCCGATGGGTGCCGCGCTCGGCTCTAAGCATGCCGTAGGCGTTGCGTCCAGAAACAATAAAGGTGGCATTGTCAATGCCAATAACCTCACCAGAAGGAGCGTCCAAAACCTCCACCTGCCAACCGCGACGCACGGCGTAGCGCAGATACATCTTAAATAGCATCTGTGCCCAATCCTGAGCCTCCAGCCCACCCTGGCCGGGATTAACGGAAACGATGGCATCGCCGTGGTCATATTCGCCACTAAACCAGCTGTCCAGCTCAATTTCATCCAAACTCGCTTCAGCGGCTGTCAGCAGGCGCCTGGCTTCTGCCTCCAGTTCAGCAATGTCTGCCTCTGACTCCCCTTCGGTGGCTGCCAGCTGGATCAACTCGTTGGCAGCTGCTGTTTCGGCCAATAGTGTTCTGGCCTTCTCAAAATCGGTTAATTCTCTGCGGAGTTCCGCTGCCAGACGGCTGACACTTTGGGCCTGAGCACTGTCATCCCAAAAACCTGGCTGGGCCTGAGCATCCTCCAACTGAGCCAACTGCCGCTGTTTGTCTGGCAGGCGCAGATAGTCGCCAACGGCCTTGAGGCGCTCACGCAACAAAAGCAAAGATTCTGTAAGGGCTTCTGTCATCCTAAGAGCGCGCTCCGTGACACTTTTTATACTTTTTGCCTGAACCGCAGGGGCAATCATCGTTGCGCCCCACATTGGCGAAGGGATCGCTTTTGTCCTTGACTACCGTAGCTGCTTTGCGCGGCGCTGAGGCATCGCTCGCAGCCGTACCCCCCGATCCAGCCCGTGCCACCTGCGAGCGTTGGGTTGCCAGGGCCTTCTGTGCCTCGGAGCGCAGTGAGGGCAAATCACCGCTGGGGCCAGAATAACTCGCTCCCCTCAGTACCGTTTCCTCCTGTTCAACCGGTACTGCTATGCTAATGCGCAAAATGGTGCGCAGGTAGTCCTCATACATGACGTCACGCAGTTCACGGAAGGCAGCAAAGGCCTCGTTTTTGTACTCGGTGAGCGGGTCGCGCTGGCCAAAGGCCCTAAGCCCAATGCCAGTTTTTAGATAGTCCATCTCCTGCATGTGGTTCATCCAACGACTGTCCATTATTCGGAGCATTACCTGAGCTTCCAATCGGCGCATCTGCTCAACGCCGATACTAGCCTCTTTTTGTTTGAACAGTTCCAGTAAAAAATCAAAGACGCGCTGGCCAAAGGCTCGCTCATCACCGTCAGCACCAAAGCGGGCGCGAGCGTCCATTTCCTCGCTCCCGGTTAGTTCTTCTAACCAGTCGTTGAGCCCATTCCAATCCCAATCATCCATGACACCGTCGCAGTACCGCGCCAGATTCTTGTCCAGCGTGTCATTCATAATGGTGAGCGCCTGCTCATGGATGTCTTTGCCGTCCAGGATGGCATTGCGTTCCCGATAGATGGTCTCGCGCTGTTTATTGAGCACATCGTCGTACTCCAACACATGTTTGCGAGAATCAAAATGCATCGCCTCAACCTGGCGCTGGGCGCTTTCGATGCCCTTGGAAACCGCAGCGCTTTCCAGGGGCATGTCCTCGTCAAAGCCGGTACGTTCCATCACAGAGGCGATACGATCCATCCTGTCGCCGCCAAACAGGCGCATCAAGTCGTCTTGCAGCGACAGGTAGAATTGCGAAAGCCCCGAATCGCCCTGCCGGCCTGAACGCCCGCGCAACTGGTTGTCAATACGCCGGGCCTCATGGCGCTCGGTGCCAATCACCGCCAGCCCACCGGCCTCAACGACCTGCTGATGTTCCTCGCGGGTGGTGGCAAGTGCCCGTTCTGAGGCCCACTGCCACTCTTCTTCGCTGGCCTCAGCCGGGTCAATGCCAGCGTTAAGAAGCAATTCCTCAGTTAGAAACTCCGGATTACCACCCAGTAAAATATCAGTGCCGCGCCCAGCCATGTTTGTGGCTATGGTTACGGCACCAACACGGCCGGCCTGGGCAATGATATGGGCCTCGCGCTCATGGTGCTTGGCGTTAAGAACCTCGTGAGGAATACCGCGCCGGTCAAGCAGGCGTGAGAGCAATTCAGAGTTTTCGATGGACACCGTGCCAACCAGGCTTGGCTGGCCCCGGTAGTGTCGCTCGCTGATGTCATCAGCCACAGCTCGAAACTTAGCTTCAAGGGTACGATAGACCAGATCAACACGATCCTCGCGAACAACCGGCCGGTTGGGCGGTATGGCCATGACGGCCAGTTTGTAGATTTGCCTAAATTCAGCATCCTCAGTCATCGCCGTACCGGTCATGCCGCTTAGTTTGCGATAGAGACGAAAGTAGTTTTGCAGGGTGATAGTGGCCAGGGTTTGGTTTTCTTCCTTTACCAGCACTCGTTCCTTGGCTTCCAGAGCCTGATGCAGTCCTTCGCTGTAGCGTCGGCCCTCCATGATACGGCCGGTAAATTCATCAACAATTTTAACCCCGCCGTCAATGACGACGTAATCGACATCTTTCTTAAACAGGAACTGGGCCTTGAGGGCCTGCTGCAGGTGATTGACCAACATGCCGGAAGGATCGGCGTACATATCGGGAATGGACAACAGCGTTTCCATTTTATGCAGGCCGGCTTCGGTGGCAAAGATTGTGCGCTTTGCCTCATCCATTTCAAAGTCTGTTCCCGAATGCAGGTTGGCCACCGCGCGCGCGAACTTATTGTAGGTATCTGCGGCCCGGGTGCCGATACCGCTGATGATTAGAGGGGTGCGCGCCTCGTCAATTAGAATTGAGTCCACCTCGTCCACAATGGCAAAAGCGTGACCGCGCTGCACCCGATCCACAGCCCGTACCACCATATTGTCACGCAGGTAGTCAAAGCCAAACTCAGAATTGGTTCCGTAGGTAATATCAGCCTGATAGGCGGGCTTTTTGTCTGCCAACTTCATACCGTTTTGCAAAAGGCCCACATCCAGGCCCAGCAAGCGATAGATGCGTCCCATCCATTCACTGTCACGTTTGGCTAAATAGTCATTTACAGTAACTATATGAACACCCTGATCGACTAAGGCGTTCAGATAACCGGCTAGTGTGGAAACCAGGGTTTTGCCTTCGCCGGTTTTCATCTCTGCAATCTGGCCGTTATGCAGGGTCATTCCCCCTATCAACTGCACATCAAAATGACGCATACCCAAACTGCGTACCGAGGCTTCTCGCACGGTCGCAAAAGCCTCGGGCAGCAGATCGTCCAGTGCGGCTCCATCAGCCAGGCGTTTCTTAAAGTGCAGAGTGCGAGCCGCTAGCTCCTCATCTGAAAGAGCCTGGGCATCGGCTTCAAGGGTATTGATGCGATCAACGATGGCGCTGTACTGCTTAAGCTGCTTGTCCTCTCCTGAACGCAGAATCTTTGCCAGAAAACCCGCCATCTGTTTTTCCTCAATCCTTGTAAAACCGTGGTTTGCGCGTGGTCGATGCCCTGGGCGGGTTGACCACGGCTGTATGCGCTATAGCGCTACAAAGGGTCATCCCAAGAGAAAGCTCCGGCTGCAACGCCGGGAGCAGATTCCGACCGCAACGCCAGCGGCATTGCGCCAGCGCGCTATCCGATGCACGCCTGGAGCAAATTGTACAACAAGCGCGGCGGCCCCACCAGACACAGCCGGCAGTTATCAGCCACCGGAAAGCCGCCCTCAGCAGTTATCCAACAGCAGATCCTGGTAAAGGGCAGTGGTTGAGCGCGCGGGCAGGATGCCCAGTTCTTCAGATAGGTACCGCTTGCAGGAAAAGTAGGTTTGCATCGCCGAGGTGCGCTGACCAGATTCATACTGCACGTCCATCAATTCGCGGTAGACATCCTCGCGCGAATCGTCAATTTCATAGGCGGCTCTGGCAAAATAGAGAGCCTGCGGCTGGTGGTGGCCGTCGCGCAAGGCGCGCGTTATCAGCAAGAGTGAATCTACCATCAGATTTTTGAAGTGCTGCTGGCGGTCGCGCAAAAAGCCGTCTGCACTGGTATCAGCCATCAACTGGCCAGCATACAGCGTCTCCATCTCCTGTGCTGCCTGCTGCTGCTCATCCAGGCTGAGATCACCAAACAGCACAAGGCGGGCCAGCTGCTCAAAGCGGTAGACGTCACAGTCAACAAACTCCAGATTTAGGAGGTAGAGCTGTCCCCTTCGCTCGATGTAACGACAGTTCTTTGGATTGTCTGAGCCCAGTGCCTTGCCAAGCAGCGACCAGGTAGTGTAGAGGTTTTTCAGTCCCCGATCAAAATCAAGGTTTGGCCAAAGCCGGTTTACCAGCTGTTCTCGCAAAACCCCCCTGCGCTGATTAAACACCATATAGCTCAGCAAAAGGCGCACTTTATTGCGATTTAAGTGAGCGCTCATAAGCGGTGCGCTGCCAATTGACAGTTGCAAATCTCCAAACAGCCTGATATACAGGGAGGGAGATTTCCTGCAAGACACCAGCACAGGGGCGGTCTCTCCCGGTTGAATGGCTGGTTGTCCCCTTCTCGCTTCCCTCGAAACGGGAGCGGCTTTTGTGGCCGATGTCTCCAGGATTCCGGTTGCCCCTGCTTCCTCCCCCACTTCAGCGACGGCAGTCACCACGCAGGTATCATGGTGACCCATTTGGCCTGTTACCGTTTCTATCTGGGCTTCGATGAGCGCAAGAACGCGGTGTGAGCGCTCCAGCTCTCCCCTTTGCGTAAGACGCATCGACAGCCTGGTGAGGCAGGCAAGGGCCTCAGTCTCGGCCCTGGCAACATCCAGATGGCGCAGATGCTCTACAAACAAGGCAAGCAGCTCGGTGGCAAGTCGCTCAAACGCAAGGTCGTGACAGAGCAACTGCCCGTTGGTTGGGCACAGGTCAAACAGCGGATTGAAACTAACCAGCAGGCGCGGCAGATCATCATGGAAGCGGTAACCGAGTGTGGCCAACTCCTCAAGGTTAGTATGTCCAAGCACCATGCCCAGGGCCGCTAAAAGGCGAATCTCCAGAGGCAGAAAGTCAGTGAGAAAACTCTGGAGGCAAGGCAAGGCGCTTCCCGCAGACGGCCATCCCTCAGTCAACAGCATCTGACCACTAATGAGCAAACGATCAGGCTGGAGATCCTGATAGCGGTCATTTTGCGGCCTCAGAAAGATAAGTGTATATAACCCCTTGGCCCTCAGCGTATCCAACGTGTGAGAAAAACGCTTGGCGGCAAGATCGTCAAGCCAGGGCAGATGGGTGACCAGGACGATGGTGCCCTGGGGCACTATCTCAGGCTGGATAGCCCTGTCACTGCTGTTGAGCAGATCACCGCGGTCATTGACGCTGAAAAAAATCAGGTCTACTGCATCAACACATCGCTCACGCACAGCCGCCAACAGTTCTTCCTCGCCACAATGGCGAGGGCAGACCACAAAGCACGGGGCATCCCGGTTGGTCAAAAGCAGGGCCAGGATGCCGCTGTCTGAGCCAGGCTGTACAATGCTGGTATCCGAGCCGGGCCGTATACCGGCCCGGTATATAACTGCAGGCGCTTCAAGAGTGAGGTTGTGCATGCTGTTACCTGTCTACTAGCCAGTGTGAAAGAATAAATGCCTTATTATTTTCTTATTTACAACCCTAAGTGGATGTGCTAGCATATACCCAGTACGTATGCCTTGTCAAGAGTAATTTTGAAAGATTGAGACTTTTTGTATGAAAGGAGTATGATGGTAACGCACAAAAGAGGTTCGCAGGCATTGCAAAAGGCCCTCCGCAATGAAAAGGGTCAGGACAGGCCAACGGTCTATAAAGGCTTTTATGTCTTTGCCGACCAATATGTCAAGCTCCTGGAATTGTCCGCGCACAACAAGATCAAGGGGATTGAGCCATCCAACTCCTCTGAGATTATCCGGGCGGCGCTGGACTCTTATTTAGACGGCAAATAGCCTCTTGGCCAGAAGGGAACGTCTGTATCCCGCCTTTAGGATAGCGCGCCTAAACGACACCGTGGCCTCTGCTGAGGCAAAGGCGCTGCTGGAGCCCTGCCCCACCTGAGCCTGTGTTCTATCCGAAAGGCTGCGACAAGGAGCGATTGATGTTGAGCAGGGGGCGCAGAGACAATCTTTACCTCTATGAGCTTACTGAGCAGGATCTGGTCTTGCAGGATGCGCAGGAGGGTGATTATGCCGTCGGCAATATTGTTATTTTTTCTAACAAAAAAGATATTGCGCTGGGCCGTGAGATTGCAAAGGCCGATGACCTGGCGACCGCTCACGAGTACCTAAAAAACAGTACTGAACTGTTGGTGCGGCATCTGCGCAGCCTGGAAGCACGTTTGTCTGAACAATCCGCAAACATTGATGGCCGCGACACGTTGTTGCGCGAACTGGCCGAGGATCTGGAGTCGCAGAGATACAGCAATCAGTTACTGATAACCCAGCTGGAACAATTAAAAGAACAGGTAAACATTGAACGATTGAGTCGCGAAGAGGTGGTGGATGATCTGGAGCAGATCAGCGCCGCCACCTACAGTAAGGATATTGAACTAAGCCGGGTCATTGAAGATAAGCTGACCTTGGAGCAGGAACTGGCGGCGATGATCGCGGATCTGATTGAGTTGAATGCGCAAAACGAAGATCTCAAGCGACGTCTTGAAAAGCCTCTCTCCGCCGAGGACAGCCTTCCTGAAATTGCGTTATTAGATAGCACAATAAAATCTCTGCCAACGGAAGATAAAAGCTGCAAACCGCCAGCACTCCAAGCGGGTTCAAGCTCTACAAGTGTATCCGCCGCTGCGCCCACGGCTGCGGCGCATGGCCCAGGCGGGGCGGCTCTACCAGGTTCGACATCACCTGGCACCAACGCCTCGGCCGATGGCCACGCTGCTGCAGGTAGCGATGCTGCCGCAGGCGCAGGCTTTGATGAGGTGGTGACGATGTCCTCAGGCAAACAGATTCACCTTTACTACGATGTACCCCTGTTGCAAAATGGCCGTCGGCACAGCGCGGGTAACAGGGTCACCAGCATTGCGCGCTTTTTTCTGACATTGCTTGTTGCTGCGGCCGTGATACTGGTTGCCAGCATCCTTGCTACTGCCAGCATGAATGACATGAGCCTGGGAGCGGCCCTGGATAGTATTCTCAAGAGCCTGGGCCTACCCTAGCGGTTTTGTTGCCTGGCCAAATGCCAGGCACAGAGCATCAAGAATGACGATAGCGCATTGCTGTTCCTGGGCGGCAGTAAGTGTCTGGTGCGTGGTGGGGACGATGCCTATTTCGATGTTGATACGCCTTGTGTCAACGGCGCGGGAATGCAGGATGGCAGAGATCTGAGCAGGCAGATCATTACCGGCGGCAAAGCTGTGAAGGCAAACCTGCGGTATCGCTGCCTCAGACCCTTCCAACCGTGCATGGGTATGCTTTGCCTCAGGCATCGGCAGGCTCAGTCCCACCAAAAACATTTCTGAACCGGGATCGTTGGCCAGAAGAGCCGCGCTAACAACCTGGGAAGCCGGGGTGGTGGCCAGGGCCAGGTTCGAGATGCGATCAGCGATGGAACGGGTTGTCTTGCCCGTGCCAAACACGCAAAGCGGTGTGGTTTCCAGCACTTCAGCAGCCCGCGTATAGCCAAGACAGCGACCTTCCAGGATAACGCCGCGCTTACCTTCCCAGGCATGGCGCAGTCGGCTGATTGCCAAAACACTGTCCGCGCGCAGAATACCGGATGCCTCCAGGCCGATGTTTTGTTGAAAATCACGCAACGCCCGCTCAGTAGTGGGACCAAACACTCCGTCATCATTAACCGCAAAGCCCAGGGAGGATAGAGCCTCCTGTAAAATCTTGACATCCCGGCCCTGGAAGTGCGGCATATGCAGATAAAGCACCCGATCACCCAGATCGAGACTGGCATCGACCAACGCCTGCCAGGTTTGCAGATCCAGGCTGTCGCCCTCCGGCAGATGGGCCGCGCGCTTAAAGGCGGCCAGGGAGGCTGAAGTCCTGCTGCCAAAAATACCACTGGCGGCCTCAGTGCCAAGGTTATAACCTAAAACCTGTAAGCGGCTCTGAACATCCTGTATCGAAAGATCACTCTTCTCGTCGTTTGCCATAGATGGCATTCTACCTCAAAGGCCGTGTGCGGCCATGACAGAATCCGGAAACGCGTATCTCACTTATTGCTTAAAAAACTAACATTTTTCAGGTGGCGGGTGAATATGCGGCGGGAACAGTTGCACACGTGCCAACATACAGAGTTCTGTCCACACAGGCTGGCACGCCCGCCCTGGAAGCGCGCAATCGCCCGTATGCCGAGTGCTGCGGCAGCCTACGACGTTATGCACTTCTCCTTCTTGCCCCTGCCACGAGCCCGTGCGCAAAGTGCTACAGGAACTAACGCCACCTGGCCAGGCGCTGCTCAGCAATATCAAAGACCTCATAGAGAAAAACGCCCAGAAAAGCCATGGCAATGATGCCAGCAAACATGCGGGGATAATCTAGAAGCGCCCAAGAATCAACAATAAAATAACCCAGCCCAGTAGAGCCGGCCAGGGTTTCGGCAAGAAACAGTATAGCCACTGCGGTGCCAGAGCTAACACGCAGGGCCGTAAACAGAGCTGGCAGGGAAGCCGGTATCATGACATGCCAAAATACGTCCAGGCGGCCAGCGCCCAAAGAGCGAATACTTAAAATGGCTGCCTCAGGCACTTCCTTGCCCGCATCGCGCACCGTTACCAATACCTGAAAAAATACCGTAATGGCAATGAGGATTATCTTGGGGGCATCAGCCAGACCCAACAAAACCAGCAAAACCGGCAAAAAGACTATTTTGGGGATGGGATAAAGGATGTAGAGCATAGGGGCAAGCACCGCATCCAGGCGCGGCATACGGCCGATGACCAAGCCAAGTGGCATGGCCAGCGTAGCTCCCAACAGCATGGCCGCGACTACGCGATAGAGGCTAGTAAGAAAGTCGGGCGCCAACTGCCCGGCATAGCGAAAAAGCATCGGTACCGTAGCAAGAGGCGTAGGCAGGGCCGGCGAATCCACCGCCAGGGCAAGCAACTGCCAGGCGACAAAAATAACCAAAAGAGCAAGCAGATAACCAAGGGCCTTATTCATTGCGGGATGCCCGGCGGATAGGTTGGGGCACCAAGCCAGGCCCTTCTCTTGCTGCTCCCGCAGCCTTTGGGGCGGGTACAAACTGCCTGAGAATATCGGCCAAGCCAGGCCCTGCCTGCGCACATCATCTGTTTGGTCATGTCGGCCGTGTACCACACAAGTGCAACTTTTGCGATCATACTGCCTGCGGAGATCATCTGTTGGGTCATGTCGCCCTGCTGTGCCTGGCCAGGGTTTCACGCACTTCCTGACACCTGATAAAGAAATCAGGATGGCGGCGATAGTTTGGCTGAGCAGCACCAACATTGTCAATGACCGCGGCCACCTTGCCCGGCCTGGGGCTCATCACCACTATCCGTTGCCCCAGAAACACAGCTTCTTCAACGGAATGAGTGACAAGTAACTGGGTGTAGTGACGCTGTCGCCAAAGCGTCAACAACAAATCCTGCATACTCTCACGCAAGAGCAAATCCAGGGCACTGAGTGGCTCATCCATCAACATGAGATCAACATCCAGGGCCAGTACCCGAGCCAATGCCAGTCGCTGACGCATCCCACCTGATAGCTCGCGAGGATAGCTGTTGGCAAATGCCTCTAGGCCCACCTGAGCGAGCGCCTGTGTGGCGCGCCTTCGTCGGTCAGGCGCGGGCGTACGTCGCACCTCCAGACCCAAGGCGGCGTTTTCATAGACGGTTTTCCAGGGAAGCAGGCCAAAATCCTGCAGTATCAAAGCGCTCTGGAGGCGAGGATGTGCGAGGCGTTTCCCATCGATAAGCACCTCGCCCCCATTGGGCGCAAGGAGGCCGGCGGCCAGCAACAGGGCTGTAGACTTGCCGCAACCAGAAGGACCAATCACAGCGGCAGAACTGGAGGCCGGCACAGAAAAGGAAAGACCGTCGAGTGCCGATAACCTCCCGGCCTTTCCCTCATAGGCGAAAGATACCTGTTTATATTCCAACACTACAATTGAAAAACGCCTGTTGCGGCATCGTAGGTGAGGGGCTGTTTGAGGTAACCCTTTTCCAGCATCCAGTCTAAGACCGGATCGATCATCTGGGCACTGGGCATCTGCGCCAGCGGATAGGTGCTGATAGGATAGCTGTCCCATACCGGTTTGGGCAGTTGGGCCTTCTCAACCAGGAGGGCTCGGTATGCCTCAGGATTCGCGTTAACCCCGTTGGCCGCCTCATCCCAGATACGCGCAAGCGCTGCGAGGGCAGCGGCGCCCTCAGAGCTGTCAGCAAACGGTTCGCGGGCTATCATCACCGATTGCGAGAGGTTAGCGCTCCCTCTGTCATCAGCAACCAATACCATGCCGGTAGCCTCGCCCAAGGCCAGCAGTGAGCCGGGCAAGGCGGCGGCGGCCACCTGCCCGGCAACCATCATCTCATAGCGTACGGGCACTTTCTTGATTTCTTCCCCGACTATCTGCTCTTGGGGAACGCCGGCTTCCTCCATCAGTTTATCCATTACGTATTCCGGCACGGTACAAGAACCCACGCCGATGGGTACACCTGCCAGCTCCTTAAGGGTGGTGTAGCCGCTTTCAGGATTAGCCATAATGCCAAAGCGCCCCTGTTCGCGGTCGGCACCTAGCGTGATCCATTCGATACGCACGGGCGTTCCTGATGCGCAAAGCGTTGCCGAGACCATGATGTCAGTCATTGCCATCTCGACAGCTCCGGAGGCAAGGGCGGTTGATAGCTCCTGGGCGCTTTGAAAGGTTTGCACGCTGGCATCCAGACCGGCGGCGGCAAACAGATCCTCAGATTCTGCTATCCACATTGGCAATATATCCTCAGTGATCATCGTGCCTATCACTATCTGCCTTGTGGGTAAGGCGTTTTGCCCATCAGGGGCATCATCAATATTTGGACGTGCCGCTGTGCAGGCCCCTGTGGCAACCAAGGCAACCAGACAGATTAGTACCAACAGAAAGCGAACGGCCCGGACAGCCTGAGGCGGTCTTAAGTTTTTACGCATCGGTGATCCCTCCTCACACATCAACAATCATGGCGCGCGCGACCCAAACATCCGGCCGCACTCCACAGGCAATCAGTTGAGCGCTTGCGCCTGAAAGAGGCACGGCAGCAACAGTCTCAGCCCGCGTCTTTGCCCAGCACTGCTGAGCGCTTGCGTCTGAAAGAGGCACGGCCCCAAACTCTGGCCGCGCTCTATGGGCAGGTCAGTTTAGCACGTATACCTGAAAGCTGCGACCCCACGCCCTGGCCACGCAAACAGCCGTGCGCTCCAGCGCCGCGCGTCATCGTTATCCTCAAAACCGCCCTGGTCGCCTGGTCGAGCAAACAGCTGCGCGCCCCAGCGTCCTTCTTACACAGGGGCCGTGGCCGCGCACATCCTCTGAATTGCTGCGTAGTTGGCGTCAACTTCAGTTTGTAATTGATTGATTAGTTGTTCATTTTCAGGAAGGAACAGGTGCTTGAAGCGGCCTTGCAGACGCAGAAATTCCTGAATAGGCAGCATATCCTTCTGGCGGACTTCACGCATTGTCCACACGCCGTCCCTAACCTCATACAGCGGCCAGAATTTGGTCTTGAAGGCCAGGCGCGCCACTTCGATGGTCAACTCGGAGTCGTAGCGCCAACCGCGTGGACAGGGTGCCAGCACATTGATAAATGCCGGGCCAGGGGTGGCAAAGGCTCGCTCAGCCTTCTCTACCAGATCTTTCCAGTTGCCCACAGAGGCCTGGGCGACATAGGGGATATGATGGGCAGCGACTATCGCGGTAAGGTCTTTACGGCGCTGCGGCTTGCCAGCCAAAACCGTACCAACCTCAGCGGTGGTAGCCCAGGCGTAGTGAGGTGTAGCAGAAGAGCGCTGGATGCCGGTGTTCATGTAGGCGCCGTTGTCATAGCACACATACACAAAGTCATGGCCTCGCTCCAAGGCACCAGAAAGCGATTGCAGGCCAATGTCATACGTGCCTCCATCGCCACCAAAAGCCACAAACTTAATTTCCTTGTCAGCCGCTATCTTGCCAGCCTTTTTCAGGCCCTGATAGGCAGCTTCCACGCCGGTAATGGTGGCGGCGGCGTTCTCAAAGGCGTTATGGATAAAAGAACAGTTCCAGGATGAATAGGGCAAGGCCGTCGTCGATACCTCCAGACAACCGGTCGCCGAGGCCACCACAACCTCGGTGTCTGCTCCAGCGCCCAGCAGCACCTGTCGCACCGCCACCGAGGCGCCGCAACCGCCGCACAGGCGATGTCCGCCTACCAGCCGCTCTCTGGTTTGAGAAAGTTCTTTGATGGAAGCCATGTTTACCTCGTTCCCAGATAACTGAGGCCCTGATCAAGGTTGCCCTGTGCTAACGCGCGCAGTTCAGTAAATACCTGGTGCAGAGCCTGTAGGGTAACATCGGCACCGCCCAGTCCGTAGATATAGTTATGGGTGGGGATATGACGCTTACACTGATAGAGTGCCGTGCGCGTATCCAAACCAACCGGCCCGTACTGCGCGCCAAAGGAATCGCTGCGATCTAAAATTGCTATTGCCTTAGCATTTTTAAGCGTCTCGACCAGTTGTTCGGCCGGAAAGGGACGATACAGTCGCACACGGGCCACACCGGCTTTGATGCCCTGGGCCCTCAGTTCACGAGCTACAACCCTGGCATTGCCGGCCGCTGAACCAAGCACAACCATAACATAATCGGCATCCTCACACATGAAGGCGTCGATTGACTCAAAGGAGCGACCGCAGACCTCAGCCCACCGTTTGCCCACAGCCGCGATGGGGCCTGCGGCGCCGTCTATGGCCTGACGCTGAGCCTTCTTAACCTCAAAGTACGTGCCGCCCAGCGAAGCGAACATGCCATGACCCACTGCCGGACCGTTAAGCAGTGGATGACAGGGCTGTCGCTGGCCCACGTAGTCAGCCACCGTCGTGTCGTCCAGAAGCTCGCAGCGCTCCATCGCATGAGTGGTGATGAAACCGTCTAAGGTCGTCAACACAGGTAACTGCACCTGGGGATGCTCAGCAACGCGAAAGGCTATCAGTGAATTGTCATAGGCTTCTTGGGCGGTTTCAGCAAATAGGATGATCCAGCCGCTATCGCGGGCGCCCATGACATCGGAGTGGTCGCCGTGGATGTTGATGGGGGCGGAAATCGCCCGATTGGCATTGGCCATCACAATGGGCAGACGCATCCCAGAAGCGATGTGTAGTTCTTCGTACATCAATGCTAGGCCCTGGGAGGAAGTGGCGGTGGCCACGCGCGCGCCGGCGGCAGAGGCGCCAATACAGGAACTGAGGGCGGAATGCTCGCTTTCAACCGGCACAAATTCAGTATGTACGCGGCCATCAGCCACATACTTGGCGTAGTTTTCGACAATGGCCGTTTGGGGAGTAATGGGATAAGCAGAAACCACATCGGGCGCGGCCTGCCTAAAGGCCTCGGCTACCATCTGATTGCCCGTGGCGGCAAGTACCGTTACTTCAGCCATCAACGGCCTCCTTCATCTGAGGATGACGCGGCCTGACGCGTCGATGCGGCCTGACTCACAGATGCTGTCTGAGATGCCGACACATCCTGGGATTTGGCCGCAGTCTGCCCTGTGGTCGCTCTTTGGTGCTCAGCAACGGCCCGCTCCCCCTTCGCGGGCTGAGACTCAGCTTCCGCCTCAGACAGCAGCCGCAGAGCCTCAAATCGACATTCTAATACGCAAATACCACAGCCTTTGCAGTGGTCATAGTCGATACCGACCATCTTCTGTTCACTAACCAGTATCGAAGAGTCGGGACAGTGCACCCAACAGAGCATACAATTTGTGCAATTGTCCGCATTCCACACTGGGCGGTTACTGCGCCAGCCGCCCGTTTTATAGAGCACGGAATTTCCGGCCTGGAGTACCACCGCCCCCAAGGGAAAGTCCTTCGCTTTCCAATGATCAAAATTGCTTATATCCCAAGCGCTTGCGTCATGCGCGGCCCGCGTGTTGGCGCTGGCCGCTGCGGCCTGAAAATCGCCCTCGCCGCCTGCGACCGCTGAGACCGCCTCAGAAGCTACAGTAGCCTGAGCGCTGTCCGGGTTGTCTGTGGCCATCGTATCCTTTTTCATGAATGAGGTGTCCAGCTGGGTATCCTTACTCACGCTACCTGTACCTCCTTAACCGCCCTGTCCACAGACTCCAGATTGGCATCAATCAACTGCTGGGAAAATTTTTTGCCAAAGGTGTTAATGAGATTCTGCTTCAGGTCGTCAACGCTGACAATATCTGAGATGTACGCAAGGGCGCCAACAACGGGGGTATTGGGAATGTCGCGTTTGATAGTGTCCAAGGCAATGCCTGAAGCATCAACCGCTGCCACCTTTATCCCCGGCGCGGCCCCAATGGTGGCTCGCACCGTATCGGGACTATCGGCGCTGTTGATAACCAGGATGCCCTGGGAACTGATACCCTCTAGTACATCAACAATGCTAAGCAGGGTCTCATCCAAAACCACAACAATGTCCGGATTGATGATATTGTTATGCACCTCAATAGGTTCAGAACTAATGCGCGAGTAGGCGCGCAGCGGAGCTCCGGTGCGCTCAGGGCCATATTCAGGCATCGACTGGATATAATTGCCTTTTAATAAAGCAGTTTCAGCCAACAGCTTGGACGCCGTGACCGCGCCCTGGCCGGCGCGGGCGTGCCAGCGGATCTCTGTGAGCTCAGCCATCCAAAGCTCCTCTCTTGAAGCCAGGTAAGGTCAGCGCGACACCTGAGCGCCGTCTGGCGCCAGAAACCAGCAACCGAAAACATCCGGATACAACAGTTTTGGCAAAACGGAACAGGCAGGCGAAGCGCCGTTGCGCCCCAGATAGTAGCAAAGCGTTTATGGGCTCAGCTGTCCAGCGCCGCCAGTATCTTGCCGGTTGCCTGCCTGGTTTGGTAGGCGGCGCGACTAACATCAATGGTTGTCCACTCGCCGTTGGAATACAGCACTTCGCCGTCGACCATTGTTAGGATGACATCGCTACCCTGGGCAGAATAGACCAGGTTATACCGTTGGTCGTATGCCGGTTGCATCCAAGGTTGGTCAACGTCCAGCACCACCAGGTCAGCACGCGCTCCAACCTCAATCCGGCCAGCATCCCTGCGTCCCTGGGCCCGGGCACCGCCGATGGTAGCCGCAGAGAGCACCTCAGTTGGGCTGACCAGCAGGGGATTTTTGTTAAGGCCCTTTGCCAGAAGGGCTGTGAGGTATATCTCCTTAAACAGGTTGTGGTTGTTGTTTGAGGCCACTCCATCAGTACCCAGCGTCACGTTGACGCCAGCCGTGAGCATCTCGGTGACTGGCGCAAAGCCAGAACCTAGCTTGGCGTTAGAAGCCGGCACCAACACCGCGCTAACGCCGCGACTGGCCATTATCTGCCAGTCATCGGGTTCAGTCCACACGCAATGGGCAGCAGTACAGGGAGCTCGAAAAAATCCCAGTGAATCAAAGTAGGCGCACGGAGTCAGGCCCCCACGACGCTGTTTACCTTCCTGATGTTCACGCTCAGTTTCGCTGAGATGGATGTGCGTACCAACGCCAGCCTGAAATGCCTGCTCGCCCACTGCCTGGACGATATGCTGATTTGAAAGATATTCAGAATGCACAAAGATGTCAATGCGCAACCGCCCATCCAGGCTTTCGTGATAATCGCTTATCAACCGAGTGACCTCCGCGCACGCGGGCAGATCTTCATAGCGGGTATCGGGGTCAAAGGCCACTGGCCCATAACTGATGTTGGCCTTGATACCACTGGTGGCAACCGCCCTGATACGCTGCTCGCTAAAGTTATACATATCGGCAAAGGATACAACACCAAAACGCAGCATCTCTGCAATCGCCAGCTCGGAGGCCGGCAAAGCGGCTTCGGGCGTTATCTGAGCCTCAAACGGAAAGACACGGGTGTTCAGCCAGGCATCCAGGGGCAGGCCCTCGGCATAACCGCGCAGCAGCGTCATGGGAATGTGCGTGTGCTGGTTATACAATCCGGGGATCAACAGGCATCCGCGGCCGGAAAACAGCGAGAGATCAGTTAAAGAATCGCATAAAGCGGTGTCAGACTGGGCAGCGTTGGTTCCACACAAGCCGGCAGCGCCCAACTTTCGCGAGTAAACTTCTCCTGGAGCAACCCCTTGCGGATCGACTTTTCCGGAGGCAACCTCGTGCGAGCCATCAGAACGTCCCTGCGGACTCATCGGGGGCGATGATACTCCTGAAGCCTCCACGCTGGCAAGCTCGTGCGGGCCATCAGAACGTCCCTGTGGGGTATCAGCGCCAGACCCTCGCGAACCATTTCCTTGTGGGCCGCCAGCAAATTCTCGCGGGTCATCGGGGCCAACATACGTGATAATGGCCCCGTCTGTGAGAACATAGCCGTGTTGAATGGTAAAATCGCTATCAAGATAATCAATATCATAGAAAAGCGCCTTCATGGTAACCTCGCAGACCTCGTTATTTCCTTACAGATTTCATGTCGTCCCACACATTCAAATGGTTGCTGGGAGCGATGAACGTTCTTGGAGATGCCTACTCTTGGAGATGGTCGCTTGCATAAACATCCGCTCTTGGAAAGACGCGTCCTCAATGGACATCTGCCTTTGAGAAGATTTGCTCTTGGAAACGCCTGCTCTTGGAGACACCTACTCTTGGAAACGATCACCGTTGAGACGATCCGCTCTTGATCCAACGCCCTCATCTCAATCGGACAAATTTTCTTTTACCCACTGAAAGTACGGCATCACGCAGATCCGTTTCTGTGACCCTGTATTCACCCCTGGCAAGCGGCCGACCGTTGATACGTACGCCGCCATTATCCACCAGACGACGGGCTTCACTGCTGGAAGCCGCAAAGTTGAGCCGCGCTAGAAGCTGGGGCACATAAAAGATGCCGTCACCCTCAGCCTGTCCTTCGGCCTGCCAATCCAGCTGGTGCTCAGGGATGTCTGCGGGCAGCTCGTGGAGCTTAAAGACCCTGTCAAACGCGGCCTCGGCATCAGCGGCGGCAGACGTACCCCAATACGTAGCAACGATGTCTTTGGCAAGGAGCCGTTTGGCGGCATTGGGATGCAGGGTGCCAGCATGCAGCCGAGCGATAAAATCTGCGGACTCGGCTGCCGAGAAGCCGGAGGCTAGGTTAAAGTAGCTGGGCATCAGTTCATCCGAAATGCTCATCAGCTTGCCAAACATCTCCTGGGGAGGCTCATCAATACCGATATAATTGCCGTATGATTTAGACATTTTAAGCGTACCGTCAGTACCTACTAACAATGGCAGCGTCAAACAGACCTGGGGCTCCAACTCAAGTTTTTCCATCAATTCCCGGCCGGCCAGCAGGTTAAACAGCTGATCAGTACCGCCAATTTCAATATCAGCCTTAATCATAACGCTGTCGTAGGCTTGCATCACCGGATACAGAAATTCATGCAATGAGATTGCCTGACCGCTCTTGTAGCGCTGATGAAAGTCCTCGCGCTCTAAAACGCGCGCTACGGTAAACTGTCCTGTCAACCTAAGAATCTGTTCAAGGTTAAGCGGACTAAGCCATTCGCTGTTATAGCAAAGCTGGGTATGGTTTGCGTCCAGAATCTTAAATGCCTGGGATACATAGGTCTGAGCGTTTGTGGCAATCTGCTTAGGGCTAAGCGGCGGCCGCGTGCTGTTACGGCCCGAAGGATCACCAACAAGTGCTGTGGCATCGCCGATGATCAGGACTACACGGTGACCAAGCTCCTGCAGTTGGCGCAGTTTGCGCAGAGGTACGGCGTGTCCCAGATGCAGGTCAGGGGCCGTTGGATCAACCCCCAGCTTAACCGTAAGGGGCCGCCCAGCAGCCAGCTTCTCAGACAAAGCGGCCAGCGGCACTATCTCGGCGCCGCCACTTTGGATGACACTGAGCTGTTCTATAACGGTGAGCAAGAAACCTCCTTAGGGCAACATGCCAAGGTGGCAAACAGACAACTGTGCCGCGTGAGCCAGGCTACCGAGCCATTATAGGGTATGATTACGATGGCCCTGGTTGACAGGGACTATAGGCGGCGGCGGATGTGCTGAGCGGCACTCCTGCCAAGCGGCACTCCTGTCCCCGATGCAGGAGGCTCACATGAGCCCAAGCCGGCCACCCTCGCTCACTATGGCCGGCCACCCTCACTATGGTTACCGGCATCTCTGGCCAAGGGCCTCAATAAGCCCAAGTTCGAAAAACAAGACGAAGGAGAGTCATGCAGCTTGAGGCTCAAGACACCCCGGCACAGATTCCTAAGACGCGAGCACACCTAAAGAGCGAGGCTGGCACCTCTACCCACCCAAGCCGCCTCACCAGTGCCAAAACAAATAGTCTTTCTCATATGAACCGCGCATCAGACAGCGGCCTGAACCTGAAGGTGTTGGTTGTGGGCGGAGCCGGCTATATTGGTTCACATACCGTGTATGAGCTGATCCGCAACGGACATCAGGTAGTTGTCTATGACAACCTTTCCAGTGGCCACCAGAGCGCCGTGCCAGAGCAGGCCGGCTTTTACCTGGGCGACATTCTGGACGAGCACCAACTGGAACAGGTGCTTGCCCAGGAGAGTGCCAGCCGGCCCTTTGATGTGGCCATGCACTTTGCCGCAAAACTTATTGTGCCAGAAAGTGTAACACAACCACTACGTTACTATCACAACAACGTGGAGGGACTGCGCGTCATGCTCAGTGCCCTGGTAGCCGGTGGCGTGCGCAACATCGTGTTTTCCTCTACGGCGGCCGTGTATGGTAGCACCACAGGCGGAGAGTGCCACGAGGACGACCGTACTATACCTATCAATCCTTATGGTGAAACCAAACTGGCCGCCGAACGCATGATAGCCTGGACAGCTCAGGCCCACGGGCTCAACTACGCTATCCTGCGCTATTTTAACGTCGCGGGCGCCGACACGTCACTTCAGATTGGCCTGAACAAGGATCAGTTGACCCACCTGGTACCACTGATAATGCAGGCTGCTTTGGGCCAGCGAGAGAAGTTAGAGATATTTGGCAGAGATTACAACACGCCCGATGGCACCTGCATCCGTGATTATGTTCATGTGACCGACCTGGCCCAGGCCCATGTCATGGCTGGCGAATACATCGTCAAAAACGAGCGTCCGCTGCTCTGTAACCTTGGTTCGGGTCGCGGCTTTTCAGTGCGTGAAGTGGTGGAGGAAGCGCTGTCGATGTTTAGCTTTCGCTACGCCTATGCGCCGCGTCGTTGCGGAGATCCCGCTAAATTGATTGCAAATATCGAGCGCGCTCGTCATCTTCTGGGCTGGCAGCCACAGCGGAACTTACAAACGATTCTGCAAAGTGACTACGATTATCGCCGGCGGTTAATCAGTGGGCAGGAACCTGCAAGCCAGTGATTGCGCGACGGCGAACCTCTATAGGGATCACGTACTGCCGGCACGTATGCCCGTTCAGGGACTTGCGCCGGTAGCAGCTCCCGTGGTTCCCGTGGTATTTGAGCCGGTGCCACTTGAACCAGAATTGCCGGATCCCCCTGAACCTCCCCCAGAACCGGTTTCCGGCTGCTTGCCCGCGCTGCTGGCAGCGTCGTTCTTGTCTTTCTCTGCGGCTGAAGCGTCTTTCTGTGCCTGGGCAGCCGCTTCCTCGGCAGCCTTACGATCCTCTTCTGCCTTGGCAGCCTGGGCTTCTGCGGCAGCAGCCGCAGCCTTTTCCTCGCTTGTCCTGAAGGATAGGTCAGATTTGTATTCCGGCGCTTCCTGTTGGTCAAAGTCTGCCGACTCGTAAAACTCCAGCGCATAATTCATAAACTGCTTCCACACCGGGCAGCAGTTGGAACCACCTACATTGTCCGCGATGTAGCGTTCCTCGCGGGTGCCGATCCAAACCGCCGTTGAGAGCTGAGGGGTAAAGCCGCAAAACCAGGAATCATGCCAGTCATCTGAAGTGCCGGTTTTGCCCGCCGCTTCCTGATAGCCCAGATTAGCCAGGGCTCCCGTGCCACCACCTCTCAGCACACCTTCCAAAATCTGAATGCCCGCATAGGCAACTTCTGGCGACAATACCTGCTCATTCTCAGGCCGATGCTCATAGATGGTAGTACCATCCTGATCAACTATCTTAGTAATGGGTGTGGGCGCATTGTAGCGCCCCTCAGCCGCAATGGTGGCAAAGGCCGAGGCCATCTCCAGCGTATTGACCCCGGAAGAACCAAGCACGATTGAGGGGACGGACAGCAGGGTTGATTTGATGCCCAGACGGCGGGCCATTTCCACTACCGCGTCGGGGCCTATGGTACGCACGATACGCGCAAAAGCAGTGTTGGAAGAAATAGCAGTTGCTGAGGCCATGGTCAGAGTGCCATAGCTGGCGCCACCATAGTTCTCAACCAGCCAGCCATCTATGGTTATTGGAGAAGCGCCCGACACCGGCGTAGTGGGGGCGTAACCCTGTTCCAGACAGGCCAGAAGCGCAAAGGTCTTAAAGGTTGAACCCGCCTGTCGCTTCATATCGGTGCTTGTGGACCATTCCGCTGTTTCATAATCTTTGCCACCCCGCATCGCCTTGATGTGGCCGGTGCCCGGTTCCACGGCCGTCAGCGATGCCTCGACATCAGATTCCAGACGCGCTTCCTTACTCTCACAGGCCGCTTCGGCCTCGGCCTGCATATCCAGATCGATAGTTGTATAGACGGTTAGACCGCCTTTGAAAACCACGTCAAAGCTGTATTCATTTTCCAGCACCTCACGTACGTAGGAAGTGAAATAGGGTGCCAAGTAAATGCCGTCATCCGGCTTCTCGCGCACTGACAGTTCCAGCTCCGTGGCCTGAGCGACAGCACACTGCTCCTGTGTGATGTAGCCGTTCACTCGCATCCGTTCCAACACGTGATTGCGACGCTGTTTAGCATTATCGGGATAATAGGCGGGGCAGTTATAGGTGGGCTGTTGGGGAATGCCGGCCAACAAAGCCGCCTCAGGCAGGTTTAGGTCTGAGGCATTCTTGTTAAAATAGTGCAACGCCGCAGACTGGATGCCCCAAGAGCCATCACCGTAATTGATGGTGTTTAGGTACATCATCAGCACCGCTGCCTTAGAATAACGCTTCTCAATCTCCAAAGCCAGGAAGGCCTCGCGCACTTTGCGCTCTAACGTTATCTCATTAGCCTCATTTTGCAGTACGGTCTGACGTACAAACTGCTGAGTGATGGTAGATGCCCCCTGGGTGCTGCCGCCAATCAGATCGTTGACCGCCGCCCTGGCGATGCCGTAGGGATCCACACCGCTATGCTGCCAGAAGCGCTCGTCTTCCACGGCAATGGTCGCCTGAAATACATAGGGAGAAACCTGGCTGGCCTCTACCGGCTCCCTGTCCTGCAAGTAGAAATCTGCTAGTTTTGTTATACCATCACTGGCATAGACCTTGGTTTTTTGGGGAACGTTAAAAGCGCTGTAGTCTTCAACCGAGGGCAGATCTTCCAGCCACTTATCCACTTGAGCAAAAGCGCTGGCAGTGCCAATTCCCATAATCAGTACAAAAATAAAGGCTATGAACAACAGGGTAAAGGGAACAAGGTGTTTTTTAGGAGCCTGCCTGGCCCGCTTTGCTCTGGATGACATGAAACCTCCGCTTGTCTGTCAATAAGACCATCACTATACCAAAACCGTGCGATGACTTCACCAAACGGTAACCAAAGGAAAAGGTGCACGTCTTGATAAAGAAGTGTTCCTGTATGTCACCTGCGTTACACTCACCACAATTTTTCAGCGATACCAGAGTAACTCAACTTATACTTGCTCAGTCCGTCTGTGACCGTGGACGAGAGGTTATTGGGCACGATATTATAGTCAATCGCGTCCATAATAGCTTGCCTGATGACAGGATTGATAGTGTCTTTAATCCAGCAGTAGAGGAGGATGCAATCGCTGAAGTACGCAAGTCTATAGCACATGAGCGCATACATGTTTCCCGATGCATCGAAAAAGCAGTAGAATCTGCTCAAGTAGTGAGCAATAGGAATGATCGCACCTTCGTCAGTTATCAAATCTACACACTCTCGTACCCCTTCTTCAGAGAGTACATTGCCCCAGTACCCCAGCGACGCGTTGTCCTGGAGGATTCCAAGATGCAGAAAGTGCCTTCCCGAGCCCACAGGCCAGCTGTTCCCACCATACATCACGAACCTGCTGCCGTTTGCGGAGTACTCTTCAACAAGCATGGTCTGAACGGCGGTCACCGTCGTTCTCATGCGCACTTCCGCCTCGGCTCGCTCTGCCTTTTGGATGTACCCGGTTAGTGCTGGTATGGCTATAGCGAGCAGAATACCCAAGATGACAGTGACAACGATGAGTCTACGAGAGTAAAACCATTAGTGTTATTTTGTTTGTTAATTTGTGGGTGATTGTGAAAAGCGCTGGGCGCGCAGGAATTTTTGAAACGTAAGGTTATGCAGTGGTGTTGAAGTGTGGGGACAGAGACTAAACTATGAGCCCCCCCCCCCCGGGCATATTCGGGATGTTTTTGCGCTCATGTGTTCCCGCTCCTTTCAGATTTCCTGTTGTGGTGCCTTGCTTGGTGGTGCTTGCTAGAGTAGTGCCTTTTCTGCTGCCTGTCTTACCTGCTTTTTCTAACAGCGCATAGTGTAGCACAGGAGCGCGGGTGTGTCATCGTGCTGCGTCAGTAGCGGTTATCAAAGATGCGCTTACTCTTTTTCTCGGAGCGCGGCAGATCGCCCAAATTGACAGCCTTGGGGATAACAGAAAGTGAAAGTTTATCTCTAATGGCCTGACCAAGCGCCAGCTCAATGTAGGGACGGTGTTCAAGGGGCGCTGACGTCTCAAAGAATACCGTCATGGTGTCGCGCCCTTCAAGATGGTCTATCATGACCTGATATTCGCTTGATGCCTCTGGGGTGACCGCAAGCGCCTCTTCGATATGGGCGGGAAAAATGTTGACACCTTTAACCTTTACCATATCGTCACTGCGGCCTATGAGGGTCTCAATGCGTGTGTAGGGGCTGCCGCAGGGACAAGGGCCCGGTACGATGCGCGTTAGGTCATGAGTACGGTAGCGAATGAGCGGAGCACCCTGCTTAACCAGGGTGGTAAGTACAAGTTCGCCACTGGTGCCGTCAGGAACTACCCGGCCGGTATTTGGATCAATTATCTCTAAATAAAGATAATCATCCCAGCAGTGCATGGCTGTCTGAGCCTCGCAGTTAATACCGATACCAGGACCGTAAATCTCGGTTAGTCCGTAAATGTCATGCAGCTCAACGCCTAATTCTTTTGCGATGCGCGCGCGCATCCGCTCTCCCCAACGCTCGCTGCCAATGACGCCCTTACGCAAGCTGATGCGCTCGCCCAGGCCGCGCGACGCGATGGTTTCGGCAAGCAGCAGCGCGTAAGAAGATGTCGCACCCAACACCGTAGAACCTATATCTATCATCATCTGTAGCTGTTTATCGGTATTGCCGGGGCCCATCGGAATGGCCATTGCGCCCAGCAGTTCTGCGCCCAGTTGAAAACCGATGCCTGCCGTCCACAAACCGTAGCCAGGGGTGATGTGGATGCGATCATCGCGCGTGATGCCAGCCATCTGGTAGCAGCGCGCAAACATAACGGCCCAATCATGAACATCTTGCGCAGTGTAGGGAATGATAACCGGAACCCCCGTGGTGCCGCTGGAAGAATGGATGCGCACAATGTCTGAAGGGCTGACCGCAGAAAGTCCCAACGGATAGGCCGCTCGCAGATCATCTTTGGTGGTTAGCGGTAGGTTCTGGAAATCCCCACGACTGTGGATATCAGACAGGTTGATGTCCGCGAACTTGCGCGCATAAAAGGGGCTTTTATCCTTAATGGTTTCAAGTTGGGTTAGCGCATTTTTGAAAGACTGCTCCCGGATGGGCGTATCGGTGCTCATGCTCACTCCTTAGGTCTGTTGCCGGTTGTGCGCGACGCGCTGCCTGTGCGACACATTGGCCTGCGCAGAACGTGGCCTGTGCGGCTCACCGCGCTTTGTTGGTGTGCGAGGTTACCGGGCATTTCAGGGGGCGCAGCGCGTTCATGATGGATGAGCCTGCAAACTTTGAGCCGCGCCTTCCTTCCCTAGCGCGAGCGCCCTTTTGTTGAGTGTAACATAGCGCGGCTTGACCAGTGTTTCAATAGCCTTAATGAGCGCTTGTTCAGAAACACCCAGTTGCCCGCTGGCCAGCGCGGCCCCTAGCAATACAACGTTGAGTGCGCGCGTTGAGCCAAGATTGGCGCAGGTACCTGTCCCATCAACGGTCAGGAGCATCTTGATCCATTCGGCTTTCTTCAAATCGCGCAAACAGGCATGTTCAGCCCTGCCATCATAGGGCTGAGGGCTCAATGCCGCCGTGGGTGGTTCAAGGGGCTGGAGGGAGGTAATGACGGTACCACCCCTTCGCAAATAGTTAAGCGCTCGGACAGTTTCTGCCGGCTCAAAGCCAATGAGCAGGTGCGCCGCACCCTTGGGTACAACAGGCGAGAGAGCGGCGCCGATGCGTACGTGGCTCAGCACGCTACCACCTCGCTGCGCCATACCGATGGTCTCAGCGGCGCGTACTGCATGTCCTTCCAACAAAGCCGCCTGCGCTAACAGCTTGGATGCAAGAACCGTACCCTGGCCGCCAACACCTGCAATTATTATGTTGCACGGCAGTACAACGAGTGTCTGCGCGTTTGAAGCTTTCGGTGGCTGAGTGCCTGTTTGTGGAGTCGCTTCAGCTGAGGCAATGTCGTTCTTGCCGGACGTTTTCGTAAAACGAGCACCTGACTCAGCTCCTGCCACAGAGACATCTGGCCCAAAATGACGATACCCGTTTTCCGGGCTACCCGCCTCCATCTCAGGGACGCCTGACCCAGGGGCCGCCCCAGCGCCCATCTCAAGGTGTTTACGCACCATGATTCCTGCTTGTTTCATAAGGCTGGATGGCGCCTGTCGGACACAGGCTCACACAGAGCGCGCAGCCATAACAGCGCGTCTCATCCAGGGCAACCCTCCCCTTGCGCGCCACAAGCGCGGGGCAGCCGATAGCGCGGATGCACGCTTTACAGTTTGTGCATAGCTCGCCGCGCAGGTGTGGCTGCGGTTTGGGTGGAACAACCGTGATGCAGGGCGCCTTGAATATCACAGCGCTTGGTCCATCAAAGTTAACCGCTTCGCGTACCGCGCACATTGCCTGTGTTTGATCGAAAGGGTCAACCTGTGTAACCTGCCTAACGCCAAGTGCGCGCAGTATGTCAGGTATGCGCAGGGCGTGCTCCGCATCTATTTGCGTGGGCGTATCCGCTTGTTTGCCCGCATCTGTTTGCGGGGACGCATCTGCCTGCCTATGCGCGTCTACCGGCGCGTTTTGCGCCAGCAGGGTTCCCAAGGACACGCCCGTACCGGGGTGAGGCTGAAAACCAGTCATGGCAGTGGTGGAGTTATCCAGCACGCAAAAGGTGACGCGTGAGCGATTGTAGACCGCGTTTACCACACCGGTAAGTCCACTGGCAAAAAAGGTCGAATCACCCAAAAAGCCCAGATGGGGTATCTCAGGCTGCGCTCGTTCCATGCCCTGGGGAACGGTAAAACCGGCGCCCATGCACACACAGCTATCCACCATGTCCAATGGAAGCGCATTGCCCAGGGTATAGCAGCCAATGTCGCCGCTGAAAATGGCCTTACGGCCCCTGAGCGCGCGCTTGACGGCATAAAAGGAAGCGCGGTGCGGACAGCCGGCACACAGTACCGGTGGACGGGACGGAAGATCAACATCTTCTAGGGGAGGCGTGGGGACAACTGCTGGCTTCAGTCCCTGCTCTGGGAACTGAAAGGCGGCGCTAGCCGGGCCTATCGATACAGCAGCCCTCAACCCCTGTCCTAGGGAATGAAGGGTGGCATCTCCTTCTCTTACCTTCTGTGCGGATTCGGACAGGGTCATAGCACAAAAATCGCTTACCAGTTGAGCAATTATATCAATCGAATTTTCGCCCGCCTGTGTGGTATGCCCGGATAGTTTGCCCAAAATCTGGGTTGGCAACCGGTACGCGCCAACCAGTTGCAGCAGTTCACGCTCAATAACCGGTTCCAGTTCTTCCACAACAAGCACCGCTTCCAACCCTTCAAGAAAGGCCAGAGCGCGCGCTTTAGGAAAGGGAAAGGGAGTGCCTATCTTGCCCAGACGCAGTGGTTCGCGTCGTGAAGCCTGCGAGCATGACAAATCGGGAAACGCCACTGTAGGGTCAATCTGTCCCAACTCATGGTGTGCCAGTATATCCAGCACATCACACACATACGCATAACTGATGCCGCCGGCGATTATCCCCCGCCTCGCAGGCACGCCAGCTTTAACAGGTGCGCCGGCCTCAACAGGCACGCCGGATTTAACAGGCGCGCAGCTGTGTACCTCTGTTATCGTAGTGAACTCAGCAGTGCTAAACTCCTCGGCCACCTGCGCCAATCGCATCAGTATCTTGCGATGCCCCTCAAAAGCACGCTGGGGCATAATCACCCACTGTGGCCCGCGCTCAAAGCCCCTGATGGTCTGGGGTACATACTCAAACGTACTGTCCAGAGCTGTCGAGCCATGGCAGACGCGTGTGGTGGGACGAATGATGACAGGTGTGGCAAAACGCTCGGAAAGGTCAAAGGCGTAGGGCACCATCGCAAGGGCCTCTTCCGGGTTGCTCGGATCCAAAATAGGTACCTTCGCAAACGCGGCAAATTGCCGTGTGTCTTGTTCAGTTTGCGAAGAAATGGGACCGGGATCATCGGCCACTATGAGCACAAGGCCGCCCCGTACACTCAGGTAAGGCAGGGTCATCAGGGCGTCTGAAGCCACATTTAACCCAACCTGCTTCATGGTTACCAAGGCGCGCGCGCCAGCAAATGCCGCACCGGCTCCTACTTCAAGCGCAACCTTTTCATTGGTGGACCATTCGATATGCAGGCCCGCAATCCCCAGAGCGCGTGTCTGCACGGCGATGGTTTCAAGCACCTCGGTGGAGGGGGTTCCGGGGTAGCCACTCACCACAGTAACGCCCGCGCGCAATGCGCCATACGCAAGCGCTTCATTGCCCGTGCACAATCGTAGCGCCATAGACTTAAGGTAGCAAAAACTTAAGGCAGATGGTAACTGCCTTAGACGTGTGAGGGAACGTAAAATAGCAATATCTTTTAACAAAAACCATATAACCCCTGTTTCTTGGTGTCTCTGATTTGGGAAGATGCCCGGCATTTCAGCACGTCTTGCAGCCTAGCGTATCTCGTGGCCCGGCGCGTCATGCGAGGCGGCACGCCCGTCACTTTGGGCAGAGCGTGGCAATCCAGATGCGCTCACAGGGTTTCGCTTCGCAGCTCAGCAAGTATTTCTCTTATCCAGGCATCAATGGGCATCTCAGACCAAATACGTTCCACCTCAGCCAGGTTAGCATGGGTTTCAGGATTGCGCGGCATGAAGAGGGTACAGCAATCGTCAACGGGCTGGGTAGACAGCGCAAAGGTGCCAAGTGCCTGAGCCTGCTTGATAATTGCCTGTTTATCAGTGCCAATCAGCGGTCTAAATACCGGCAGCGAAACCGCTGCGTCGGTAGCAACGATGTTATCGAGGGTCTGAGAGGCAACCTGGCCCAGCGATTCACCCGTAACCAGCGCCCTCGCATGTTCACGCGCCGCAAGCGCCTCGGCGGTTGCCAGCATCAGTCGGCGGTAGAAAACCACCCGCAAACTTTCGGGTACCGTTAGGGCGATAGCCCGTTGATAGCCGCCAAACCGCACAAAGAACAGGCGGCCTGGGCCACCGGTTGGCGCCAGGCGACGAGCGATCTCGCGTACCAACGCAGAGGAATGATCCGCTGTTTCCGGTGCGCCGGAAAAATGGAGACCGGTGACCTGAGCGCCGCGGCGCATCATCTGCCAAGCGGCCACCGGCGAGTCCAGGCCGCTGGAAAGCAGGCAGATAAGATGGCCGGAACAACCTACCGGCAAACCGCCAATCCCCTGGCGGCTCGAAGCATAGACAAAAGCGTCGTTCTTGATGATTTCTACACGCGCTTTGGCATCAGGTGCGCGCATTTGCACATTCTTGTGTGGCAGACGCGCGCTTAGATAGGAACCGACTTCGCGGTTTATCGCCATACTGTCGAGAGGAAATTGGGTGTTGGCACGACGGGCATCTACCTTAAAACTGGTAAAGGGTTCAGCACGTTGAAGCGCTCGCAGGGCAGACTCGTTGATAGCTGCCATGTCCTTGGGCAGCCGCTCGCCACAAGAAACACGGGCCACGCCGGGCAGTTGAACCAAAGCGTCTGCTGCCGAGAGCGCGGCCTCAAAGGTGCTCACAGCCACCAAGATACGTCCGGACGTCCGGTTTACGTGACCTTCCAGACCGCTTTGGGCCAGCGTCTTTTGGATGTTGCGGATAAGTTGCCGCTCAAAGTCGCGGCGATTTTTACCCTTCAGACCCAATTCATGATAGTGGATAAGCACCACCGGTTGAATCATCCAGGGCCTCCGGTCAGATCAGTCCTGTTGCAGCATATGACCGGCAGCCCGCCCGCTCGGTTACCTCAGCAAAACCCTCGCTCATGCCGGATTTTTTTACCGGCGCCAAGGTATTACAGACTCTGATCATCCTCGGCGCCGGGGTCGTCATTAAAACTGCTCTTGTCATAGCTTATCTCATTGCGATCAATTTCTTCCATCGCCAGAGACAACGGTTTGCGTCCGGCCAACTGGGCTATTTCTGTGGAGGATTGCAGCACCTTGGCACGATCACGCTGACCGCGCATCATATCATTGATGTCGCGAGCGCGCTCTGCGGCTACCGCACACAGCAGAAACCGGTCGCAGTTGGTCTTTGTTAGCAACTCGTCAACGGGCGGTTGCATCAGTGACATTGCGTACTCCTTTTCAAATCTCAGCAGACAGCCTGCCGGTATCAGGGTAGTGGGAAAGGATGAAGCCTTGACGTTTTAGCAACGGGCCAAAACGGCTAAGATGAAAACGGGCAGGGTCTTTTCCCTGTTCAACGCGCCAATCATTTCTGTTCTAACAGGCAAACGCGGTCTTACATCCCCTGCCGATAAGCCTCAACGGTCTGCGCCAGGGCAGCGCAGGCAGCATCAAGGTCATCGTTTTCGATAATGACATTATACCGGTTTTGAGCCTGAAGTTCCAGTTTGGCTGTTTCCAGACGGCGCGCAACGGCGGCCTCATCCTCGGTGCCGCGCTGGAGGAGACGCTGTTTGAGTTCAGACAAAGACGGTGGAGCAATGAAGATGGACACAGCGTCAGGTAACCGCTTTTTAATTAAATCATTACCTTGAATATCAATTTCAAGGATTAGATCCTGTCCACTCGCCAGTATCCGCTCGACCTCAGAAACCAGCGTGCCATAGCGCCAGCCATGCACCTCTGCCCATTCAAGAAAGCCGTCAGCAGCTATCAGCATGTCAAACTGCGCGTCACTTAAAAAGTGGTAGGTGACCCCGTCCCTATCGCCAGCCCGAGGCGGGCGGGTAGTGGCAGAGACACTTAAAGCAATGCCCTTCTGGCGCTGCAACAGCTTCTCAACCAATGTTCCCTTGCCCACACCTGAGGGGCCGGAAATCACAAACAGATGACCTTTGGTAGACATCAGTGCTCTTTAGTACTACCTATAAGATGCAAGGTTGCAACTCCATAACCAGACGCAATCCATAACATGCGACCCTCAACAAATCGCTGTCCTTGACAACCAACAGGTACCGGATGTACCCAGAGGCACTTTAGCTGAAATGGTCAATCAGCGCGGCCCGCTGAACCTCACCCAAACCCTTGACCCGTCGGGAGGGATCAATCTTCAATTCCTCCATCAGGGCGCTGACTTTGGCTTTACCGTAGCCAGGTAGCGATTCCAACAGGGTTGAAACCTTTATCTTGGCCACAACGGGATCATCTTTCATTTGTAGAACCTTGGTGATTGCAAGTTCGCCGCTTTTGACTTTCTGGCGCAGTTCAGCGCGAGCGCTTCGGGCTTCCGCAGCTTTGGCTAACGCCAACTTACGTGCTTCATCTGACAGTTGGGGCAATGGCATACTATCTCCTTAAAACGGTGGACGCACCACGGGTAATGCACTGATTGTAGTTTCTTGGCTAACGCTTGGCAAGGCTTCTGGAGCCCGGACTTTGTAATTTTTTGCCATTTTGGCACAGTTTGCACTCCTGCGGGCTCCACGAAGGCGCCTCAAGCGTCAAAAGAGGGTAATAAGGGTAGCCAAAATCAGGCTTGCTTCCGCGGTCGATAAGGGCGACAACAGACACTACCTCAGCCTTCGCCTCTTCAACTAATGCAATCAATTCCCTCACCGAGCCACCGGTGGTTACCACATCCTCCGCAATCAAGACTCGGTACTGTGGCGCTAGGGCAAAAGAACGGCGCAGATGCATCCGCCCCTCTACCCGCTCTGAAAAGATCAGGTTTTTATCCAGGATGCTGGCGACGGCAAAGCCAAACAGGATGCCCCCAACAGCAGGCGATGCCACCATATCCACTGCCGTGCCGGCAGGCAGGCGAGCGATGGTCTCGCGGGCCAGCGCAATGGTAAGGCGAGGTTGTTCCAGGACACGGGCACACTGGATATATGTATCACTGTGGCGACCACTCGTGAGATGGAAGTGACCCTTTTGAAGGGCCTTACTGTCAACAAATGCCTGCAGTATCTGTTGGTCGCTAAGGCGAATTGTATCGGTTTTTTCTGTCTGATTCATGGGCTTTCCTTTCAAGGGCGCGCACAGCTAATGGCTCTGGAGACTGCCCGTCAGTTCACGCACCGCAGCTATGCCATGCTGGACACAGTAGTCTTCTAAACCCTGAATGACACGAACTGAGGCCAGGGGATCACTGAAACTGGCACTGCCCACGGCAACGGCACAGGCACCAGCCAACAGAAACTCTACCGCGTCAATACCGGTGGCGATACCACCCATACCGATGATGGGAATATCGACGGCTCGGTAGCACTGATGCACCAGATACAGGGCCACCGGCTTAATGGCCGATCCAGACAGGCCGCCAAAGCCTCGTCCCAGCAGTGGACGGCGACGTATCGCGTCAATGGCCATGCCCGTTAGTGTGTTGACCAGAGACAATGCGTCAGCGCCAGCTTCCTGTACGGCTTGAGCAATGGTGGTGATGTCCGTGACATTGGGGGAGAGCTTAACAATCAACGGCCGACGGGTCAGGCGCCGGCAGCGACGGGTCAACTCTGCGGCCAGTAGAGCGTCTACTCCAAAGGCCATACCCCCAGCGTCAACATTGGGGCAGGAGATGTTGAGCTCATAGGCCGCAGGCACGGCGACATCCGGCCCTTCCTGTCCATCCATAATGTCTGCGCTCGCACGCTCCAGGTGTTCTATAACCTGAGCATATTCTTCCAAACTATGGCCGCCAACATTAACAATCAGCGGCAGGTTCTGGCGAGCCAACCAGGGCAAATCCCTCTCACAAAAAACCTCCACGCCTGGATTTTCCAGACCGATGGAATTGAGCAGGCCGCTGGCAGTTTCTGCCAGGCGCGGAGCTGGATTGCCCGCCCAGGGTTTTAGGGTAATAGCTTTGGTGGTTAAAGCCCCCAGACAGTTTAGAGCGGGAAAGCGGGAAATAGAGACAAGGTTGGGTTGCGCGCGGGCACACTCCTGCCAAAGTTTAGCCATCTCCCTTCCACTCGCAAAAGTGCCTGAGGCTACCGTGACCGGATTGGCCATTTTAATGCCCGCTATCTCCACGGCCATCTCCACATGAGAAGGAGCTCGTTGCCTGTCGTGACAAACAGCTTCTGTGCACTCGGCTATCTCCGCGTGAGAGGGAGCTCTGACATCTGCCTGTGGGCTCATGCCAGCACCCCCTGGTTCGCATGTGCCCGTGAGCTCATCGTGGTGGTGGCGGCGTGGACATCGACACAATGGCCCGCCTGTGCCCGTGAGCTCATCGTGGCGGCGGCGGCGTGGACATCGACACAATGGCCCGCCTGTGCCCGTGAGCTCATCGTATCCATGCCAACATCACCCTGCCGGCAACAAAACTGAAAAAGGCAAAAGCGCATACCTCTTGTAAGCCCTATGTCCATAGCAACTCCTCAGCGTCAAACACCGGGCCATCGACGCAGACCTGACGCTGACCGTCCCTTGTTGGCAGCGAGCATCCCAGGCAGGTGCCCAGGCCGCAGGCCATACGTTCTTCCATCGACACCTGATGTTTGAGGCCGTAGGTACGCGCCAGCTTGGCCAACGCCGCCAGCATCGGTCGCGGCCCACAACTGGCCATCCAGACATAAGGGTTTTCCCGCAGCAATTCGGCAGCCAGATCAGTGGTCAGGCCCAGGCGGCCCAGACTGCCGTCATCTGTACAAATATGCAGGGTAAGGGCACCGTCCACTCCATTCCAGGGAGCCAGATCAGCCTTATAAATCATCAGTTCAGCACGAGCGGTACCAATCACAAAATCAACCGTAAACCCAGCAAGCAACTGCCGAGCCAGCATACTGAGCGCGGCTGTGCCAATGCCACCGCCCACCAGAAGTACCCTCCCGCGTCCGGTTGCCCCTTTTGAGTGTTCGGAAGCAACCGCCGGCGGCAGTTGCCAACCCCGACCGCAGGGACCAAGCAGATTAAGCGTGATGGGTGGCTTGAGCGCCTGGATGTGCTGGGTGCCGGTGCCCACCACCTGATAGACAAGGAATAATTCTGTGCCACCTGTGCCTACATCATAGACACTGAACGGTCGGCGCAACGGCAACTCGCCGGCCAGGGGAATGCGCACATGCACAAACTGTCCAGGCTGCACCAGCGGCGCTATCATATGCGAACGCAGGCGCAGAAGGTTCAGGCGAGGGGCGAGCGTTCGATTTTCCAACAGCTCGCAGTCCTCCAGCAGCTTTGCCGGCCTATATGCCTTCATGTACTTCGTCCCTGCCTTGAGAACACGCTGACACACAGGCGCTCTCTCTGTATGCGTCTCTGGGAGTGCCCTGCCCGCACACCGCAGGGCTGACGCGAGCTCCCGCAGGCATTAGGCCCCTCTGTACCGGTAGGGCATACGTTCTGCACCCTGGAGCGGCGCAGGCTCCCACAGGCATCAGGCCCCTTTACAGATCCCACTGCGCCACATCCTGTAAGGCCAGCGGCTTTAACTCATTGCTTCCAGCTTTATCACGCTGGGCCACCTCTATGGCCCGTACCATAGCCTCCGCCCCGGCCAAGGTAGTGGCATAGCAGATGCCATAGCGCACGGCGGCGGTACGTATCCGGTAGGCGTCAGAACGGGTCTCCATGCCCAGCGGTGTGTTGATGATAAGCGCCACCTCGCCATTAGCAATGGCATCAGCGATATTTGGTTGAGGATCTGAAGCCCGATTTATAGCCCGTGTTGGCAGTCCGGCGGCCAGCAGGGTACGCGCGGTGCCAGCGGTGCAGATCAACTCAAAACCGGCACCGTGAAGCTGGGCGGCAATAGAGACAATCGCCCGTTTATCAGCATCCTTAACACTGATAAAGGCCGTACCGCCCAAGGGCAATGAGTAGTCGATGGACAGCGCCGCCTTGGCATAGGCCACAGGAAAGCTGACACCTGTGCCCATTACTTCTCCGGTCGACTTCATCTCCGGACCCAGAACACTATCAGCCCCCGGAAAGCGACCGAAGGGCATAACCGCTTCCTTGACACTAAAATGCGGTATCTCTCGTTCATCAGAGGGCAGGTGCGCAAAATTGGAGAGCCGGTGCCCCACCGCTATCAGCGCCGCCAATTTTGCCAGTGGTACACCCGTGGCTTTAGAGGTAAAGGGAACCGTGCGGCTGGCGCGGGGATTAACTTCCAACACATATATTTCTGCATCCTTTATAGCATATTGTACATTCAACAGGCCGCGTACGCCGATGGCCAGGGCCAGGCGGCGAGTATGAGAGCGCACTTTGTCAACCAGAGCGGCAGACAGGGTAAAGGGGGGCAGACAGCAAGAAGAGTCGCCACTGTGAATGCCCGCTTCCTCGATATGCTCCAAAAGCCCACCGATATAGACATCGGTACCATCTGCCAGCGCGTCCACATCCAACTCAATGGCTGATTCCAAAAAGCTGTCCAGATAAACGGGATGGTCAGGAGACACATGCACAGCCTCGGCCATATAACGGCGCATGGAGGAGGCGTTATAGGCGATGACCATGCCCCGGCCGCCCAACACATAGCTGGGTCGTACCAGCAATGGATAACCCAGGCGTCCTGCCACCTGCTCAGCCTCTGCAACAGAGGTGGCGCTGCCGGCGGGCGGATAGGCCATGTGCAGCTCATCCAACAGTTGCGAGAAGCGCTGACGATCCTCGGCGAGATCTATGGCTTCAGAACCGGTGCCCAGCAGCGTAACTCCCGCATCCTCCAGGGCCTGTGCCAGCTTGAGCGGTGTCTGACCGCCCAGGGTTACTATCACCCCCAACGGCTGCTCAACGTCGATAATATCCATGACGTCCTCAAAGGTCAGCGGCTCAAAGTAAAGACGGTCGGAGGTGTCGTAGTCAGTCGAGACCGTTTCAGGATTGCAGTTAACCATCACCGTTTCATACCCAGCCGCCGATAAAGCATAGGCGGCGTGCACACAACAATAATCAAACTCAATACCCTGGCCAATGCGATTGGGTCCGGCACCCAGGATGATTACGCGAGGGCGCTCGGCGGCCACAAAATCGCTGGTGGCCTCGTAGGTCTTATAAAAATATTTAGTACTGCTGGCAAATTCTGCCGCGCAACTGTCCACCATCTTAAAAACCGGTATAACGCCCAGGTACTGGCGGCGACTGCGCACCTGAGCCTCACTGCTGTCAAGCAGGTGGGCCAGCTGCACGTCGCTGAGGCCCAGGCGCTTAGCCTCGCGCAACTCCACGGCAGACAGAGCGCCCAGCTCTCTGCCGGCCAGAGCCTGCTCAGCCCGCGTCACTTCCGCCATGCGCTCAAGAAACCAGGGATCAATACCGGAGTGAGCCGCCAGCTCAGCTACTGAAAAACCACGCCTGAGCGCCTCAGCTAGATAGAATATCCGTTGCTCGGTAGGCAGTTGAACCAGCCGTGAAAACTGCTGCTCGTCAAAGTCATCATGGCCGTCAGCCCCCAGCCCGCCGCGACCATTTTCCAAGGAACGCAGGGCCTTACCCAGGGTCTCTTCAAAAGTGCGCCCGATGGCCATCGCCTCCCCTACCGCCTTCATCCGGGTATTGAGCGTAGTATCGGCACCCTTAAACTTCTCAAAGGCAAAACGCGGTACCTTGACCACTACATAATCAATGCTTGGTTCAAAACAGGCCGGCGTGGCCTGGGTTACGTCATTGTGCATCTCATCTAGGGTATAGCCCACCGCCAGCTTGGCCGCAAACTTGGCAATCGGAAAACCGGTGGCCTTGCTGGCCAGGGCCGAGGAGCGCGACACGCGGGGGTTCATTTCCACAACCACCATGCGTCCATTGGCGGGGTTAATGGCAAACTGCACATTGGATCCACCGGTTTCTACACCAATGTCTTCCAGGATGGCAAGAGAGGCCACACGCATCCGTTGATATTCTATGTCAGTGAGGGTCTGGGCTGGGGCCACAGTGATAGAGTCGCCGGTGTGTACGCCCATCGGGTCAAAATTCTCAATTGAACAAACAATAATGCCATTGCCCTTGGTGTCACGCATCACCTCCATCTCATATTCTTTCCAACCAAGAACGCTCTCTTCTACCAACACCTCGCCAATGGGTGAGGTGTCCAGACCCTGGGCGACTATCGCGCGCAGTTCCTCAACGTTATAGGCAATCCCACCGCCGGCCCCTCCCAGCGTGTAAGAGGGCCTGAGCACCAACGGAAAGCCCAGCTGTGCGGCCAGTTGTTCAGCATCGGTCACGCTGTAGGCATAACCGCTGGCAGCACATTCCAGGCCGATGCGTTGCATGGCCTCGGCAAACTGGCGACGGTCTTCACCTTTGGCGATGGCTTCCGGCGTACAACCGATCATCTCCACCTCCCAGGTATCCAAAACCCCACGGCGAGCCAGCTCCATTGCGCAGTTGAGTCCGGTCTGGCCACCCAGGGTGGGCAAAAGCGCGTCGGGCTGCTCGCGCGCGATGATCCGCTCCACTGAATCTGCGGTTACCGGTTCCAGATAGGTACGGCTGGCCATGTTTGGATCGGTCATGATGGTAGCGGGGTTAGAGTTAACCAGAACCACGTCAAAACCGTCTTCTAAAAGCACCTTACAGGCCTGAGCGCCTGAATAATCAAATTCGCATCCCTGACCAATAACAATCGGCCCAGAGCCGATGATAAGAATCTTAGTAATGTCGCTGCGTCGAGGCACAGCACTCCTTTCTGTGGACAGCTCCTGCCATCCCTTTTGCGCTCATCGTGTCGCCTGAGTGTCCGGTTATTTCCATTCTGCCAGCCTGTCGGCGGCGATATTGATATTTAGGTAATCTGCGCGACCATCCATCAGGCGACTGAAGGCAGAGAACAGATAGTGAGAATCTGTTGGGCCGGGCGCGGCTTCAGGGTGGTATTGTACGCTGAAGGCCGGTACATCCAAAAAGGCCAGACCCTCGGCTGTACCGTCGTTTAAGTTAACATGAGTTAACTGAATGCGGCCATACGTCGTGTTGTGTACCACCGGAGCCACGCCACGTTCTACCCAGCGACGCAGGTCATGGTCATGCACAGAATAGCCGCCGCTCGCATCAGGCATCAGAGTTCCCAAGGACGGAAAAAAGACACCAAATCCGTGATTTTGAGAGGTTATTTCCACGCAACGGGTCAACAAGTTCATGACCGGCTGATTGGCGCCCCTGTGTCCAAATCTCAGCTTCTCAATACGCGCTCCGGCGGCCAGAGCGAGCAGTTGATGACCAAGGCAGATGCCAAACAACGGTATCTTTCCCAGCAACTCACGAAGGGCCTGAATGCTTGCCTCAACCGGTTGGGGGTCGCCGGGGCCATTGGAGAAAAACACTCCGTCGGGACGCTCGGCAAGCACAACACTGGCTGGCGTGTCCCAAGGTAGCAATTCCACCAAACAACCAGCACGCGTCAGATTGCGCAGGATGCCACGCTTGACGCCGCAATCATAGACAAAAATCCGCCGGGAGGACGCAGGTGGTGGGCTCAACAGGAAATCATAGGCCGAGCTGTCATCACTATAGGCTTCGCGCGTGCAGGTGCTGACGGTTGGCACCAGATTCTGACCAACGATGCTGGGCGCGGCTTGCACCTTAGCAAGCAGCGATTTTGGCTGTAGGTCACTACTGGAAATCACCGCGCGCATTGCGCCATGGCGCGTGATGTGCTGGGTTAGGGCGCGCGTATCAATGCCGCACAGTGCCACCACTCCCTGTTCCACCAGAAAATCCGGCAGTGACAGTTGGCTGCGAAAGTTTGAGGGCCTGTAGCATATATCCCGTACCACCAGACCACGCAAAGCAAGGCGGGAACTTTGCAGGTCTGCCCGAGCCACGCCATAATTACCAATCTGTGGATAGGTCAGGGTAATTATCTGGCCAGCATAGCTTGGATCGCTGAGTATCTCCAGATAGCCAACGAGGGAGGTATTAAAGCATATTTCACCGTAACATTCGCCAGCCGCGCCACAGCTGTGGCCCAAGAAAAAGCTGCCGTCTTCCAGCATCAGGGCAGCGGGAGGCAAATCTCTTGGAAAAGAGGCCACAGGCCCCTCGTGTGACATCGCGGGCAGAGAGCGAGCGGACCTGCTTGTTTGGGCATCCGCCAGGGCCGCGCCGGTTATTTGGGATTGTTCTTGGTAGTTACACATCACATACCGTTCCTTCGATCATGCTAGGTATGCCCCTCACATACACATCACTGGCCCGACCTTGGAGTTGTTGGCCGATAAAGGCATTGTTGGCAGACTTGGACTGCCAGTTTTCCGCTTCTACCTGCCAGCGCACGCCAGGATCAATGACCGTAAGATCAGCCGGGCTGCCAGCGACTATCCCCACTTCTTCCAGTCCAAGGATACGTCGCGGCGCATGCGCCAAACACTCCACCAGGCGCTGATAGCTCATCTTTTCCAAACCCACCAACTCCGTAAGCAACAGGCTCAGAGTGGTTTCAAGTCCTGTGCAGCCAAAGGGCGCTCGTTCAAATTCTAGGGCCTTTTCGTGGGCGGCATGAGGCGCGTGGTCTGAGGCCACCACGTCGATCAGGCCCTCAATAAGGGCCTCTTGCAGCGCTTGGTTGTCAGCTGTGGTGCGCAAGGGAGGGTTCATTTTAAGGTTAGTGTCATAGGTGGCATTCAGGTCATTTTCATTAAGGAATAAATGGTGGGCAGTGACCTCACAGCTTACGGGGAGGCCGCGCTCTTTAGCCTCGCGCACCAGTTTAAGGCCAACGGCGGTGGTAATATGCTGGATGTGCAGAGCACAGCCGCTTAACTCAGCCAGGGCTATGTCACGCGCAATCTGGATTTCCTCACCAGCAGCCGGCCAACCGGCCAATCCCAGCCGGGTGGATACTATCCCCTCGTGTACCACGCCACTTCCCACCAATGACTCCAGCTCGCAGTGACTGAGCACGGGACAGGCAAATTGGTGGACATAGTCCATGGCCAGACGCATGAGCCCACAGTCCTGCAGGCCACGGCCGTCGTCAGTAAAAGCCACAGCACCAGCTTTGTACATATCGCCAATCTCAGCCAGAGACTCACCAGCCAGGTCGCGACTGAGGGCACCAGCTACATGAACGCGCGTTACACCCACATACCTGGCCTTGTCTAACACAAAGGCCACGCGCGACGCGCTGTCAGTGACCGGCTGGGTATTGGGCATCGCCAGGACAGCCACAAATCCGCCTTGAGCCGCCGCTCGGGCCGCGCTGGCGATATCCTCTTTGTATTCCTGGCCCGGCTCACGCAGATGGACGTGCATGTCCATGAGGCCGGGCAGGATAACGCGGCCGCTGAGGTCACGAATGAGCGGCCGGTCTGTACCTAAGCCGTCATCTCCAACAGGCAAATCAGCACCAACGGCGGCAATGGAGCCGTCGCGTATCAAAATGTCAGTGATTGCGTCCAACCCCACCCGTGGATCAATACAGCGGGCTCCTTTAAGCAGCAGCATTCTTTTTTTCACCCCCTACCATAAGATACATCAAGGCCATGCGCACTGCCACGCCAGCACTGACCTGATCAAGCCGCAGGTTTTTGGCAGTAGCAAGAGCCGCAGAGCTTAACTCCACTCCCCTGTTTACCGGCCCTGGGTGCATGATGATGGCATGAGGGGATAACAACCCCAGGCGCCGGCGTCCTACGCCAAACAACATCGTGTATTCACGAAGACTGGGCAGGGGTGCCCGTGCCTGACGCTCTTGCTGAATGCGCAGCATATAGAGTACATCGAGCTTGGGCAAGAGAGCGTCCAGATCATAACTGACCGTAGCGCCCAGCAGGTCAACACGCGCCGGTAGCAGGGTAGGCGGAGCGACGACGGTGCTTGTCGCGCCCATAAGACGAAGTGCCGGCAGCAGCGATCCAGCCACCCGTGAGTGCGCTATATCGCCAACGATACCCACGTGAAGCCCCTTAAGACGCCCGAAGTGTTCACGCATCGTAAACAGATCCAAAAGCGCCTGGGTGGGGTGCTGGTGACAGCCATCGCCGCCGTTGATGACACTGGCTCGCATGTTTTGGGTCAGGGTATGGGCCGCACCGGCAAAACGGTGACGGATAATAGCAATATCGCATCCAAGCGCGTCCAGTGTCTGAGCGGTGTCAACAAGCGACTCACCCTTAACGGTGGCGGATGTTGAGCCAGAAATGTTAATGGTGTCAGCGGAGAGGCGCTTGGCGGCGATTTCAAAGGAGGTGCGCGTGCGAGTGGAGGGTTCCAAAAACAGGTTAACAACCGTGCGTCCCCGCAGCGTAGGCAACTTTTTGATAGTGCGCATGTTGATTTCCATCAGCGAGTGTGCCGTAGAAAGAATATGGTCAATGTTCTCAACACTCAGATCCTCAATTTCCAGCAGATGCTGGCTGCTCAGGGTGCTCACTATTCGACCTCCGAAGGCGAAGTAAGGGGCGAGACGGCGGGAGAGGCATTGGCAGAGCTGCACGACAAACCGGCGGCATTGGCAGGACTGCACGATGCGCTGGCAGTGTTGGCGGACGCGTCATCGCCCTGCACGGCGGTGGCAAAGCTGAAGGTGCCAGACCGGTTGTTGCCAGGGTCTTTTGCGGGAAGAGTGGCAGCGGCTTTTTCGGCGCTCGCCGGTAGCGCCGCCGCGCCGATATGCTCACCAGGAGTAGCTCTCCAAATTTCTACACTGCTGCGTCCATCTACTTGCTGCAAGAACAGGCGTACCTGCTGCTCGCGATCTGAGGGGATATTTCTTCCCACAAAATCAGCGCGAATGGGCAGTTCGCGATGGCCGCGGTCGACCAAAACGGCCAGCTTGATCTCAGCAGGGCGCCCATAGTCCATAATGGCATCCAGGGCAGCACGAATGGTGCGCCCGGTAAACAGCACGTCATCAACCAGCACGATAATACGCCCCGTGACATCAAAAGGCAGATTGGTCGTGTGAACTTCCGGAGCCCTGTGAGCAGCGATGTCGTCACGATAGAAGCTGATGTCCAAAGATCCTACCGGTACCGTGGTGTTTTCGATATGTCCTATCCTATCGGCCAGACGTTGAGCCAGCAGGTCGCCGCGCGTGACAATGCCTACCACCGCCAATCCCTCGGCCCCCTTGTTATACTCAACAATTTCATGAGCGATTCGCGCGATCGCTCGTTCAATATCCCCAGCGTCCATGATAGTTGTCTTATCTCTGCCGTTTGTTGCCATAGGATCACCGCCTCACAAAAAAGCCCTCGTCACGTATCTGACAAGGGCATCACGGAAACGGCACCAAAGCCGCGCATCCTGGCGAAAGCGCTATCAGCGCCAAGGTTTGCCTGGCCCTTGTCGGCATCTCTGTACCGCTCTTAAAGGTCACCGCCATGATACGCCTCTTTCTGCTGCCGCGCAACACGCCACATAGGACCCAGGCAGATCGTCGATGCGAGGTCAATGCGGCCTGGGCGACAACGTTGCTCTGTCTGCTGCCGAGCAACACGCCATACAACAGGAAGGCTGCGCCTATTCCCACTTGAAAAGCCGAAAAGCCAGAACATAGGCTACGATTCCCCAGGCGCTGATCAAGAAGAGTTGTGGCAGCAGATCGGGCAGACCCACCCCTTCGGTTGTGATATAGCGAATACCATCGCCAACCGGTGTTAAGGGAATCCAAGAACTGATATTTTGCAGGAAATCAGGCATCAGATAACGGGGAAAAAAGACACCGGACAAAAACATCATGGGAAAAGCTATTGATTGAGAGGCCACGGTGGCCTGATTGCTGTTGCGCGCCACACCGGCCACAAGAGCCCCGATGCCAATCATAGCAAGAGCACTGACGATAGAAAAGGCCGCCAGTACCAGCCAACTTCCGCGCATCTGAAAATCGAAAACAACCATACTAACGCCTATCATCAGAGCGGCCGAGAGTAAGGTAAGCAACAAATAGGCAAGGGCCAGGCCAGTGAGCAATTGCCAGGCCCTGAACGGTGTGGCCTTGATACGACGCAAGCTGCCGCTTCTTTTCTCAGCGGGGAGTTGTTGGCTTAAGGCATAAATACCCATGGTCATGAGTACATAGGATAAAAGCCCGGAAAAAATGTAATCAAACTGAGAAAGGCCGTTGACGCCAACTGAAACCTGCTCAACCGAGAGAGGGGGCGTTGTGCCCATCAGCGCCCCGTTGATCTGATCCAAAATACCGGTCATGATAGTGGCGACAATCTGGCCAGCCTGGGGACTACCCTCGTCATAGTAGACACGCAGCTGCCCCGTAGGCAAAAAGACGGAAGGCGGGGTTGTCTGCGTTACTGCTGCGGGGCTTTCCTCTCCCTGCTGCGCGGCTGTCTGGCCGACAGAACCAAAACCAGGTGGCAGTTCGATGATGCTGTCTATCTCACCGCGAGCCATCTTAAGGCGAGCGTCTTCAAAAGAGAGGTCATCAGACAGTATCTTCAGGCTCTGACTCTCCTGGGCCTTGAGGCGTTCTACAAAATCCTGAGCAAACTCTGTGTCAGAGTTGTTTAGCAGGGCGGTTGTCAGGTTGACATCGCGACTGCCGCCAAAGATCGTGCCAAAGATAAACAGGAAGACCAGGGGAAAAACAAGGATGAAAAACAGATATATTGGATCGCGCAAGAAGTGCTTTAGTTGCACCATTGCAAAGAGTAAAAGGGCTCTCATAGTAAGGACTCCTCAGTCACGAAGCGCTTTGCCGGTTAGATCGATATAGACATCTTCCAAATTTGCCAGCGTTGCCAGCGCAGGTTTGGAAAAGCCACGGTCTATAAGATCGGCAATCATCTGGCTGGGACTGTCCAGAGCGATAATACGGCCACTGTCCATAATGGCCAATCGATCACAAAGGCGCTGGGCTTCTTCCATGTAGTGACTGGTAAGGATGATGGTGATTTCCTGAGCTTTAATACGCTCAATCAATTTCCACATATTATGGCGGGCCTGCGGATCCAGGCCCGTAGTGGGTTCGTCCAGAAAGAGTACCTGGGGACGGTTAACCAGGGCGGTGGCAATCGAAAAGCGCTGCTTTTGTCCTCCTGATAGCTTTTCAGGAAAGAGTCGAGCTTGTTCAGCCAACCCCACATCACCCAACAGTTTCAAGGGATCAACCGTGCGGCCATAAAAGGCCGCAAACATGCGCAGGGACTCACTCAATGAAACCTTTTCGTAAAAAGCCGCGCTTTGTAACTGTACACCGATGATACGCCGAACCCTGTCCGGCTGACGAGCCACATCCAGTCCGGCGATGGTTACCGTACCGCCATCAATGGTGCGCATGGCCTCCATCATCTCCATTGTTGTGGTTTTACCAGCGCCATTGGGTCCCAGAATGCCAAAAACCTCAGCACGGTCAACTGAAAAGGAAATGCTGTCTACAGCCACTTTGGTGCCATAGGATTTTCGCAGGTTAGTAACTTCAATAAGGGGCATCGGGCTCCGTTTTCTCTAGCAAAAGCCTGTTGATTGGCGGCCAAAAAGCAGCGCTTTGCAAAGGGACAGGCCGCATGCCTGGGGCGATTGCCATTGGCTACGCCCAGAAGACCAAAGCCGCCTCGTCGCCGCCAGTACAGCTGGCTCTATGCCGCTGGCTCTATCCAGAGCCAGCGGCCGCATAAGTCGCATAGACAATTTTTGCTGGTTACTTATACAAAATCTTTTTTGGTGGGCGTTACTGGGCTTGAACCAGTGACCTCTTCCGTGTGAAGGAAGCGCGCTCCCGCTGCGCCAAACGCCCACCTGACGCATTGCGCGCATAAGCCAACAATCGGCTCAGACGCGGCAACGGAGAGAGGTTATTCTAGCAGAATGACGGGCTACTCAACAACTATGCTGACCAACTTGTTGGGCACAATAATCAGCTTTTTGGGTTCGCGTCCGGCAAGGATCGAGGCGGCAGCGGCAAGGGCCTCCTCGCGCACCTCGTCTTCAGAAGCGTGAAGGGGTACACACACCCGTGCCTTGATCTTGCCGTTAACCTGCACTGCCAACTCCACGCTGTCCGGCTGGGCCAGGGCGGCATCAAAGCTGGGCCAGTTTTGCGCATGCACACTGCCCCGTGCCGCATTTCCCAGAGCGTTGTCCCACAGCTCCTCACAAAAGTGAGGGGCCATAGGGGCAAGCAACAAAACCAGGGTTGTGGCAACGCGGTGGCTGAGGGCCTGATCGCGCAGGTCAAGCGGCAGGCGCAGATAACGAGACGCGCTATTGCTCAATTCCATTAACGCGGCAATGGCGGTGTTAAAATTGAAGCGTTTGAGGTCAGCACTGACTTTGCCGATGACCCGATGTGTTTCACGATTAAGCAAAATGCGCAGTTCTTCAGCTTCGGCGGTGGCCGCAGGATTAGCTTTAACAGGGTCAGCTACCCTTGCACCTGTGGCATCAGCAGCATGAGCGTCACGTGACCCGCCGTCTGCCTGCCTCTCAGCCTCTACCTGCCCGACCTGCCCGCTGAGCGTAAAAACCTGACGCCAGAGCCGCTGTAAAAAACGCCAGATGCCTTCCAGCCCCTCCTGTGACCATTCCAGATCCTTGTCCGGTGGAGCCATGAAGAGAATATATACCCTAAGCGCGTCGGCGCCATAGGTCGCGATCATATCCTCAGGCGCTACTACATTACCCTTTGATTTGCTCATCACCTCACCGTTGAGCTTAACCATGCCTTGAGTGAGTAGGTGGGCAAAGGGTTCGCCGGAGCGCAGCAGTTCGGCGTTTTTTGAAAGTTCCACACTCCCCTGCCCCAACAGTCCGGCATCGCGCAGAGCCTTGGTGAAAAAGCGCGAATACAGTAAATGAAGAATGGCGTGCTCAATACCGCCAATGTATTGATCCACCGGCAACCAAGCATCAGCGCGCGTAGACGCAAAGGGGGCGGTATCGTTATGCGCGTCGGTATAGCGCAAAAAATACCAACTGGAACAGGTAAAGGTATCCATGGTGTCGGTTTCGCGATAGGCCGGCCCACCACAACGCGGGCAGATCACCTCATGAAACTGCGGGTAGTCGGCCAGTCCCTTGCCGGCAGTCACATCCACATCCAGCGGCAACACCACGGGCAAATCGCTTTCGGGCACCGGCACAATACCGCAACGGTCACAGTAGAGCGCCGGTATAGGGTTGCCCCAGTAGCGCTGGCGAGAAATAAGCCAGTCCCTAAGCCGGTAGTTAACGGCAGCCCTACCCACACCCTGTCCCTCCAGCCAGGTGATGACCGCCGCCGCGCCTTCAGAATCCTTGCCGCCGGCCAGACCGGTAAACTCGCCACTCTGTACCATAACGCCTGAACCGTCATACGCCTCCTGCCAGTCCACATCGTTTTGGACACGCTCGCGCTGTCCTGCAAGCGCTTTGAGCAGTGGGTCATCAGGCGCCAGGATCACCGGCGGAATTGGCAGACCGTATTTTCGGGCAAACTCAAAATCGCGCTGGTCGCCGGAGGGCACAGCCATCACCGCACCCGTGCCGTAGTCCATCAGTACATAGTCAGATACCCAGATGGGCAGCAGCTCGCCATTCACCGGATTTTTTGCGTAATGGCCGGTAAAGGCTCCAGTCTTTTCACGTTCACCGCTGCTTCGCTCCGCCACACTGTTGGTCGCGGCGCTGCGTACCAGATCCTCAAGCGCCTTTCGTGTGTCTGCCGCCTGGTTGTCATCAGCAATAAGCTGCGCCACAAACGGATGTTCCGGTGCTAGCAAGAAGAAACTTGCCCCAAAGAGAGTGTCCGCGCGGGTTGTAAATACGGTAAGGGGCTCACCAACCAACGCTCCGTGCTCGTCGCACAGTTCAAAGATTACCTCGGCACCCTGACTTTTGCCTATCCAGTTGGCCTGCATCTGCTTAACGCGTTCTGGCCAGCCGTCGAGTTTGTCCAGATCATTCAGCAATTCTTCGGCATACTCGGTGATCTTGAAAAACCACTGCTTGAGCTCACGCCGCTCTACCGGCGAATCACAACGCCAGCAAAATCCGCCGCCTAAGACCTGTTCATTGGCCAACACCGTCGCGCAGGAAGGACACCAGTTAACAGGTGAAGTGCGCCGCTCTACAAGGCCCATCTCCCAAAACTTCAAAAATATCCATTGGCCCCAGTGGTAGTAGTCCACATCACTGGTAATGATTACGCGTGACCAATCATATGAAAAGCCCAGGCGCGCGAGTGAGGTTTGTTGGCGCTCAATGTTTGTATAGGTCCACGTCGCTGGGCTGGAATTTTGACGGATAGCGGCGTTTTCAGCCGGCAGGCCAAAGGAGTCCCACCCAATGGGATGCAGTACATTAAAACCTCGCATTCGCTGAAAGCGGCTGAGCACATCACCAATGGTGTAGTTGCGCACATGACCCAGGTGCACGTCACCCGAAGGATAGGGAAACATCTCCAATACGTAATAGTTGGGCTTCTCGCTGTTTTCAGCCGTCTGATTGGATCCGGCCTCCGCCCAACGAGCCTGCCATTTGGGCTCGATCATCTGAGGATCATACGCTTTCACGAGTTGTCCTTTCTCCTGGTCGTGCGGGATTTGGAGGCGCGGGGCGGGGATGTCCCTGGGCGCCCTGGGGCGGGGCTGGATGTATGAGTCTTCTCTGCCCTTGAGCGCCGGGCAGTACCCTTGGGTGGTTGATCTTCCTGGTGCGCAAGAGCCGCATCGGGTGCTTCGGCTGCATCGCGCATTTCGGATATGTCGAGCGCTTTGGGAACGGGTTGCATGAGCACGGGGTCAAGGGCTGCCTCGGACACTCCGGGTGCTTCAGGCACTTCAGACACGGGTTGCGTGAGCACGGGGTCCAGGGCCGCCTCATCGTAAGGTATGTCCTGAGCGACCTGGACGATACGCTCGGCTTTTTGGATGGCCGGACTGCTTTCAATCTGGGTCTCAGCCTGATTTAACTGTTTGACCATTCCCTCGATACGACGATCCGGCATGATCCAGGGCAAGAGTGAGATTATGCAAGAAATTAGCACCGCCACCGGGACAAAGATACCCAGCAGCAATCCCAAGGTTATGGCCCCTATGGACAACAGGGATTTGTGCGAACCGGCCAGGGCCTGAGCGATGCTGCTGTTGGGACCGTTTTCAGCAATCAGTCCCCTGGTCATCAGGAGCCAGATAACATCGGCTGCCAACATATTGCAACCATAGAACATCTCAGGCGCTAAATCTGTAATGTTGCCGTCTACCCAGGTGGTAGAAAACGGGATCAGCGACAGAAAAAGCAAAAGTGTTATGTTATACCACAATACTCGACCGGAAATCCGGTGAGTTATCTGAAAAATATGGTGATGGTTGCTCCAGTAGATAGCCAGGGTAATGAAAGACAAGAGGTAGACCATGAATTCAAAACGCATTTCAAAGAGATGTATGGCCGAGCCGTCCGTTGGCCGAGAGAGTTCCAGTACAAGCAGGGTCATCACAATGGAGATGACCGCATCGGTAAAAGCCTCCAACCTGTTAGTGCTCATGCATGCTCAACTTTCTTTGACGCAAACCGTAAGCGGGCCTGGCTAGGGAACCGTCCGGCTTTTAAGTGAAAAAGCCTATTATAACAGGCGTCTGAGGTGCATAGGAACCATGTGCTATAGAGGGGGTTTATACTGTTATCGAGAAAAGCACTTTATTGCGCAAAGTAAAAACGCTGGGTAATCTGTCCTTAGGATTAAGCGGTCACTGCCTGCAGGAAAAACCCTTTACCACGCAGAGATCAAAAACACCGCCAGGAGGCAAAGCAGCAGGAAACCAACAGCGATGCCGTAAGAAAGCGCTTTGTTATCCAAAATACGTTCTGCCAGAGTATAAGGACGTACGGGCCTGCCGTTTTCATCAACTATCTGGTTACCCACAATCGTAGCTTTGAACGCTGCTTCGCGGCGTTTCTTGTCAGCCTTTTGGGCGGCGCGGCGCGCTTTTTCCGCCGCTTCCTGAGCCTGATGTCGCGCCCGTTTGGAGCTGCGCTTGGCCTTGTTCAAGGCCCTGCGGTCAGCAGCCTCATTGATTGGCTCGTTGCCCATTTTTTCATCCCTCGCCTTCATAAGGTCTTATAGGCTAACTTATCCTCTAAAAATGCCGACGCTCCATCACCCGATGTCTCTATCCGCTTAGAGAATACCGGTGTTAGATCACCCGATGTCCATATCCGCTCAGGGCCTCCAGAATAAGGGCCAGACCGGCGATAACCAGGTAGATACCCTGGGCAAGCGCCAGTACCGCAACCGCGAAAAAAGGCAGGGTTAGCAATATGATACCCAGGATGATATTGATGATGGCACTAACAAGTAACAGGCCAGCGCCAGCCTCACCACGGATGGCCACATAGAGGCTAACCTGCATGCAGCCACCAAGCAGGGCAAGAAATCCCAGCACAAAGGCAAAGGTTATGACCAGACCGGAAGCGCCGGAAGCAACAACTAACATCGCCATCAGCACCCAAATGATACCAAAGGCCAGCTGCCAACCGCTTCGACGTAGAGCCGGAGTACGTACATAGCTGACGATCTGATAGACGCCGTAGAGTAAAAAACCCAGCGTTACAAGCAGGTCAAGCGCCAGAACAGCCTCTAAGGGCTTGGCGATAAACAGAATGCCGATTACGATCATGATGATGCCGATGATTGCCCCAAAGGCCCGATGACCGCCAAAAAAGCGAGTGATGAGTATATCTGACTCAATCGCAGTGCCGGTGTTGTTGGTGTCGTTACTCATAGGTGACCCCCTTGTTACGGTGTCCTGGGCATCGGTCTGCGCGCCTGCAACCGTGCTATCGATGCAAGACTGACTAGTATGTACCTTGCGATTATAGCATGACAGGCAGATACGGCGCACTGGCCTGCGCTGGTGCGGTGTTCACTAAAAGAACCGCATAAATATATGGGATGATTCAAAAATACCTGCGCAAAACCGCAGTATTTGCATATGCGCTTTAAGCGTAGTTGGGCGGAAACTTATGACCACCCCGGAGATCCTGAACAAGCAGCACAACGAAGTTTTGGTGCGGGCGAAAGGGTTCGAACCTTCATGGGGGTTGCCCACCAGATCCTAAGTCTGGCGCGTCTGCCAATTCCGCCACGCCCGCACAATGTTCAATGATACTACAAGCGGCGACCAAGCTGATGAAAGCTCAATGGGGAACGATGAGGGCGATTGAGGCTTAACCGCTATCGCACAGGAAGGCACAGGGTTCTCATAAAGAGAAAGAGCGTAGGGAGCAAGAAGCGCAAGATAATAACCCGCACAGACGGCTTTTCTCCTGTTAGCCTGTTGTTGCGGGTAAGAAACTGGCGCGCCCGGCAGGACTCGAACCTGCGACCAACAGATTAGAAGTCTGTGGCTCTATCCTCTGAGCTACGGGCGCGCAAAGATGATTGTGCGGGCTGCCTCTCTCAGGCTCAGACCCCCTCTTGCAAAGTCTCATGTGGCACATTGCTCGTTCGCTTCGCTCACTCGCGAGCTCGGCTACAAACGTGCCACTGGCACGTTTGCTTGACGCCTCGCCCCATGTCTGGCTTCGAGTCCTGTCTGCTGACAGGCTCACCTGAACGA
>JAITRZ010000061.1 GCA_031288185.1 Coriobacteriales bacterium | reverse complement strand
GTTTGTTCCTCACGCGACCTGAGCGGCAGACCTGGTAGTAGTCGCCCCAAAAGCCCTGGAGGTCATGCCAAGTCGCGGTTGCCTTACCGTGGGAAAAAGGGTCTAAAGGGGGGGTCATGTAAGGGGGGGCGCCGCTGATGTCGTCTAACCCTGCGCAACGCTTGATAAAGTACGGCGCTTTTCGCGCTTCCAGCGGCGATAGCGCCCCATGAATTCTGGATCTTTTCTAGCTCTATACATATCTTCTAAGATGCCACGCAAGAGGGCCTCATGTTTCATATCAATGATGCCTTGGCAGTTTTTGCTTTTACCTGGAGCGGGTTTTATGACTATGGGGTGGGCGTGCTGTGAGGGAGTCATGGGAGGTTACTGCCGACATTTGCCTGTGTATCCATGACATAGAATCTAATCCCGTCGAAAGAAACACCGAGAGTATCAGCTATTCGCAAAGCAGTACTTACTTTCATATCTAATTCATTTTTCTCATACTTAACAATTGTGGGCTCGGAAAATCCTGTAAGTTTTGCTAACTCTACTTGTGATAACCCTCTTAGTTGCCGCGCCTGCTTAAGTGTTACTTGCATATCACGTCCTTAATCTCAGCCAATATTAGTGGTACCTAAAATTTCTTGACTGTAGTTTAGCACGTCTTAAGTCTATGTCAATAGGTTTTTTTAACCTGCACTTAATATTTTGTGTTAGTATTGATTTCTCTTATTCAAGGAGGTAGTGTGTTGAACGAACAAAGCACCCTAGAACACCGCTATGGGTACCACATAAAGGCTTTTCGCAAGGCTCGAGGGTTGACACAAGCCCAGTTTGCTGGAATCGCGGAGGTGTCAAGTAGTGCTGTCTCGCAATGGGAGAGTAATGCTACCGAGCCAACTATGAAACCGCTCGAAAAACTAGCTCGCTATTTTAACGTCCCAAAAAGCATTATCTTGGGTGACATAAAACTCAGTATGGGTGACGGAAGCGGTGATGGGAGTGGGTATGGCGATGGGAGTGGCTGGGGATCCAGGGGCCTTGGCGCCGTTCGAGCTGTCCCTCCCAACACCAAAGACTCCGATTTTGTCTATGTTCCTGCTTATAGTTCTGTGACACTTGAAGAAGCCAAAGAAATGGCTGGAGAGATTATTGATGAACACCCCGTGCCCAAAGAGATACAAGAAAAGCACCCTCATGCTTATCTCCTCAGAGTTAAAGATAGCAGTATGGATAAAGTGCTGCCACAATGCTCTTATGCCTATATAGACATAGACGATACAGATGTTCAAGACGGCGAGATATACCTTGTGACCGCTAACGGTGTGGAGGCCATAATCAGGCAGATCGAGGTACTGCACAACGGCTGGAGGCTTGTGCCACACTCAACTGACCCTACCTATAAGCCTGTGATCTACGATTTCGACGAATCGAGGGCTGAACAAGTGCGCAGCCTCGGCCGTGTGGTCTGGTGTACAATGCCGTTTGACTATTTAGTCAAGGCGACATGAAGGGATAACCGTATGGCAGCTACGCGCAACGCCGTAATATACGCTCGCTATTCCTCCGATAGTCAACGCGAGGAATCTATAGAAGATCAACTAAGAGTTTGTACTGATTACGCCAAGAATAAGGGCTACTCTATTGTGGAGTCCTACTGCGACGCAGCTCTATCAGGCCGTACTGATGCGCGGCCGCGATTCCAGCAGATGATTGCTGATGCCGCAAACGGCACGTTTGAGGCGGTTATCGTCTGGAAACTTGATCGCTTTGCGCGTGATCGGTTTTTGTCTGCTAAATACAAACACGACCTCAAGGTTAAAAACGTTAAAGTCCTTTCTGCTACGGAGGTTATTCCGGATACTATCGACGGCATTCTTCTTGAGTCCCTCATGGAGGGTATGGCCGAGTGGTATTCTGCCAATATTTCACAAAACGTCAGGCGTGGCATGTTGGGTAATGCCCTAAAATGTAAAGCCAACGGGATGACGCTTTTTGGCTACACCATCAACGCATCTGGATACCATGAACCTGATCCTCAAACAGCACCTTACGTGCAGGAGATGTTTAAGCGCCGAGCAGACGGGTGTGGCAAGACAGAGATTGCCACATGGTTAAACTCACGAGGCATTAGAACCTCAAAGGGCAACCCTTGGACAGGAAACCATGTTAGTCGGTTGCTACAAAACCAGAAATACATCGGTATCTATAAGTACGCGGACATCATTAAAGAAGGCGGCATGCCAGCTCTGGTTGACGCCGAAACATTCTGGCAGGTGAACATTATGACGACACGCTCTAAAGCAAAAGCGAACCACAGCCCTCTGACCGATAAGGTATTTTGTGGGTATTGTGGAGAGAAGATGCACGGTGGCTCCGGGACATCTAAGACCGGCAAGACACACCACTACTTCATGTGCTCAGGGCTAGCAAAAAAGACCTGTGCCGCTAAGCGCATACCTTATGCAGAACTTGAAGATAAAGTGTACAGAGCAACCGTAGAATTTTTTGAGGATGCTGAGGCGCTAGAAGACCTCCTTGATGCTCTTGAAGCCGAGGCAAAGCGTACTCATGATGACAGTCAACTTAAAACGCTCAAGCGAGATCTTGATGACAACGAGCGCCGCCAGAAAAACCTGCTTGACTACCTTGAAGGAGGTTCTGACGAAGATGTGCGCGTGAGACTTGATGTACTGCGCAGAAAACACGCTGAGATAACCGCATCTATAGCAAGTGCGCTTTCCAGCCGCCAGCCACCGAGCCGAGAGCTGATGCGCTTTTGGATTGAGGATCAATTGAACGTTGGTAGCTCCCCAGACAAGAAGCGCGAGCGCGTCTTGACAAGCTTTGTGTCGCGCGTGACGGCTGAAGAGCATGATCTGGTCATAGAATATAACTACCGACCGAGAAATGAGAAAACCCCTGCTAGAGTGCTCGTCAAGGGTTCGAAAAATGACCCTGTGGTGCGCCGTGAGGGATTCGAACCCCCGACGTACTGATTCGTAGTCAGTCCCTCTATCCAGCTGAGGTAACGGCGCACGAAGTATAGATTATAGCCCAAGTGCCAGTGCCGTCAAGTACATCCAACCGCCCAGCTGCGCTGTCTTAGCTGCGCCCCTCGTCCGTATCCCATCAACCAGGAACGTGAGCAACAGGTGAACATCCTCGAACTACTGAAAGCAGTTATCATTGGCGTGGTTGAAGGGATAACCGAGTGGCTGCCCATCTCTTCTACCGGTCATATGATTCTTGTTGACGAGTTCATTCAGCTGGATGTTTCGCCGGCGTTTTGGGAATTATTTCTGGTGGTCATTCAGCTTGGCGCCATCCTGGCAGTTATCGTATTGTATTTTCAGCGCCTCAACCCTTTTACCCGCAAAAAAACACCCATTGAACGCCGTGACACCCTGCGGCTATGGGCCAAGGTGATTGTTGGCTGCCTGCCAGCCGCGATTATTGGCATCCTGTTGGATGATTGGGCAGAAGAGCACTTCTTCAACGCACTAACCGTGGCCGTGGCGCTTGTGGTCTACGGCATCGCCTTTATTGTGGTAGAGCATGTTCACGGCCGCGCCGGTACCGCCAGGGTCGTCGGTGCCCATAGCAAGCAAACCATCGCTCAAAAAAACGCTCAGGACAAAAGAGCGGCCAGCCAAAACCTAATCTCTCAAAGACCCCAAAAGACCCGTGGCCGTCTCAGCAACCAGTCATCTGCCAGAACCGATGACCTGTCCTTCATCCGCGCCCTGGGCATTGGTGTCTTTCAGTGTCTGGCCATCATTCCCGGCACGTCACGTAGCGGCTCCACTATTCTTGGCGGACTTATTTTGGGAGTCTCTCGCCAAACAGCCACAGAATTCTCGTTTTTTCTGGCTATTCCCGTGATGTTTGGTTGGAGCCTGCTTAAGGCGGTCAAAGTCCTGGTTCTTGACCATCTGACGTTGAGCCCCACGGAAATTGGCGTTCTTACCGTTGGCATCCTGGTAGCTTTTGCTGTTTCAGTTGTTTCTATTCGCTTTTTGCTTGGTTTTATCAAAAAGCACAGTTTTGCGGCTTTTGGCTGGTATCGCATTGCCTTGGGCGTCATCGTAGTGGCCTATTTTGTGTTAACCGGCCAGCTCTTTGCCTAAGTCCAGAACAGTTAGCAGCGATGCCGAGACGTTAGCAGCGATGCTTGGAAGATGCCTGGAAGTTAGCAGTAATTTTTGGAAGTTAGCAGCGATGCTGTCATCCACTGGCATGACCGTTCTGGGACTTCAGCGGTGCTTTTTGCGCTACTCCAGCCTGACACCTTCCCATCGCAGGGCCGCTCGGTGTGCTCCTCGCGGGTAGACACCTACACCAGCCTGACGCTTGTTGAGCGCAAAGCACAGCAGCCCAGGTTCACCGCCACAGGCAATGCGGCAATATGGCAGGGAGCTGTTTTGACGTGCACTGCCAGGGCTGTGGTGCTGCCTCCCAGTCCACCGGCGCCAATACCTGTCGCGTTGATATCGGCGAGCAGTCGCGCTTCCAGATCAGCCAGTTCAGGTTGAGGATTAGGGCTGCCGATGGGGCGCAGCAGAGCCTGTTTGGACAGCGACGCCACCGCGCCAAAATTGCTACCTACACCAACACCTACCAGCAGAGGCGGACAGGCGCCAGCACCCTTGGAGCGCACACTATCGAGTACGCACTCTACCACTCCTTCAAGGCCAGCTGCGGGTGGTAGCATCGTCAAGGTTGAAGCGTTATCTGAACCGCCGCCTTTTAGCATGACATGAAGTATGGCTTGGGGCATTGCGCGCGCTGCTTCAGGATCATCATCAAGCGTGGTGTCCAATGATGATGCGTGCTGGTTGTGCAAGGGTTGAGCTGCACAAGGCTGTGTGGGCGGCAACAGTGTCACGTCACAGAAAGCCGGCGTATTGTTGCCGGTGTTTACGCGGTTCATAAGTGCGTCTTTAACCAAGCTCATACGTAGGTCGGCCTGCTCATAGACAGTGGCCACCGCTGCGTCGACCAGGCTAAACACATCGGCCGGCACGCTCAGCGGCCCGCTCACTTCCAGGCCCACCCACACATAACCGGTGTCCTGACACAACGGCACCTGACGAGCAGCGGCCAGCTCGGCGTTTTTAACC
>JAITRZ010000033.1 GCA_031288185.1 Coriobacteriales bacterium | reverse complement strand
CCACCACACTTCCGCAGTTTGATCATTTGACCTGATAAGCGTTTTCGCTGGCCGTAAGGTCTCTTTCTTTGTCAAATTTGACAAGTATTTTGCATCGTGCATGCTAATGGATATGATATAATGGAGGCAGTCAACGGAAGGAGTGGCATGTATGTCAAGCAAACCAGGCTTAAAAACGGCACGGTGAATGTCTCCATCGTTCAGGCCTATTGGCAAGACGGACGCTCCAGGTCAAGGACCATCAGAGGGCTGGGCAGGCTGGACCTTTTGGATGCCGAGCACGGCGACGGCCTTACCTGGGCCAAAAACCTCTGTGAGGAGCTCGGCCAAAAGGCTGCCGATGAAGCGAAAGCTGTGCCAATCGACATTTATCCCAAACAAAAAATCGACAAGCGGTCTCAAAACATCAAAAACATCGGATGTGTTATCCCTCTTGCCTACTACAACTCGCTGGGCATAGAAAAGACCCTTCGTAACCACGCTTTGGGCAGGCGCTTTGATTTTGATGTCAATGCGGTGGCGCGCCTTTTGGTCACAGACCGCATGGTGTCACCGGGATCAAAGCTTTCAGCGTTTGGTGAAAAGGACAGCTACTTCTTTCGCACAGACTTTGGCGAAGATGACGTGTACCGTTCACTGGATTTCATCTCTGAGTGCAAAGACGCGTTGGTGTCTGCAATCAACCGGACCATAGGAAAACGCCATGAGCGCAACTTAAAAGACGCCTACTACGATGTGACCAACTACTACTTCGAGATAGACGATGAAGACAAGCTGAGACGAAACGGTGTTTCCAAAGAAAAACGCAGGAAGCCCATCGTGCAGTTGGGGCTTTTGCAGGATGCAGACGGCATCCCACTTAACTTCGACGTATTTGCCGGCAACACAAATGACTGTGAGACGATGCTGCCCATCATGCGTAATGCCAGGCGCGATCTTGGCATAAGACGTGTGGTCATGGTAGCGGATAAGGGCCTTAACACCTCTTCAAACATCGCTGCCTGCACATTGGATGGCAACGGGTTTGTGTTCTCCCAGTCCATCCGGGGCACAAAGTCACCTGAAGAACTCAGACGTTGGGTGATATCTGAAGACGGGTACAGGACAAGACCCGATGATGAGGGCGGCCCCGGATTCAAGATAAAAAGCCGTCAGGATAGTAAGGTCATCCACATCGAGAGTGACGAAGGTAAAACAAAAGATGTTGAAGTGGAAGTGAAGGTCGTGGCCTTCTGGTCTGCCAAATACGATCATCGGGCCAAAGTTGAGCGGGCCAAGGTGTTAGCCAAAGCCGAGGCGCTGGTCAAAAACCCCTCTTCTTACGACCGCGCCATCCACTACGGGGTTGCCCGCTACATCAAGGGACTGGTAGTCGATAAAAAGACCGGCGAGGTAAAGACGGAGGCCGGTTGTGTGCCGGTGATGGATACAGAACTGATAGCCGAAGAGGAGCACCTGGACGGTTACTACTGCATCGTCACTTCCGAGTACGGCCTTGCAGACGAGAAGATAGTTGACATCTATCGCGGGCTCTGGCGCATCGAGGAGGCCTTTAAGGTGACAAAATCGCACTTGAAGTCCCGCCCGGTGTATGTTCGCACACCAAAGCATATCAGGGCGCACTTCCTGATATGCTATGTCGCACTGGTGATCATCCGCCTAATACAAAAAGACACCGGATACCAACACAGTGCCGGAGCCATCCTATCGGAGATAGCGCAACTAAACGGTATCCACCTGCATGGCAACTGGTGGAGGTTTTATCACCGTACCAACCTATCCGATGAGTTGGCCCAACTTACAGGCGTTGACCTGTCACGTGCGAACATGCAGCTGACCGATATCAAAAAACTTCTCAAAAAGCCTGAAAAGGGCTGATTACGCTAGGGAAAATACTCACCAGAAATCCATGAATCTGTAGGCTTTTAGCTGGGGTTTTGGTGAAATTGATGCTTCGCAAACTGCGGAAAAAAGGTAACAACGCATAGTGTAGCACAAGCGCGGGCAAAAGCTGCATACGGAGCTGCTGTTTGTCTTGTTAGATAGACACTGCGCATATCACAAGACAGGTGAACCAGTCTCTTGTGCTTTTTGTCTTGTTGTGTTCTTTTTTTGTCTTTCGCTGATGCCCAGGGTGGCAGAGTATAGGAAGTATCCCTGTGCTCATTTGGTTGTTCGTCTGATTTTTTCATTTTCACAAACGGGCCTGTGGAAAATGTGAAAAACCAAGGAGTAACAGCTTAGTATCTGTGGAAAATTCCTTTAAGGACTGCCTTTTGTGCTTGACAGGCGCTTTTTTGCCCGCCACCATGGTGCTGATGGTAAAACCTTATATAAAAAATTGTAAAGTTTTTTGCCTGGTGTTTGGTCGTACCTTGAAAACTGAATCCGCTTGTTTGCGCTTGATGGCTGGATTGGTTCTGATGCCTTTATTATGGTGAACGTTTTGGACTCCAGCACCATAAAAGACCACCAAGGTCTGGGCTGGAGCACAGAGGAACCTGAAAGGCCCACACATACTGTCAGGGCTCTCCACAATTAGAAGCCAAAAAGATTTCAGTTTTTCTCCTGTTTTTCACAGTTGTTGAAATTTTTGTGAAAAAACCTGAAAACCGCTGGTCATACAGTGTGTCTTAGTTTTCACCGGCTTGAAAGGGGTTGATAGATACGGCTGCTATCTGCGGTTTCATGTTGAAAGTGTTGCGCCTTTTTCCACTGTTTTTCGGTATCATCTGTGGAGAACCTTGTGAATTTCAATGAATAGACTATTTGTGTTGTTGTCGGATAGGAGTGCGGGTCTTTTGCAAAATTCAGAAGAATGGCAGGTTGGTACTTTGGCGCGCATTGCCGTTTATGATGACATGCTGTCCGCGCCGCGCATAATTGATATTGCTCCAGCGCCGGTGCGTGATTTTATTGAAAGCATTGCCTCTACTGCCTACGAATTTTCGCGACGGTTGGGAGGCTCATTGCCTTATACGGTTATCCGGGAGATAACTGAAAATTTCATTCATGCTAACTTTGCTCAGTGCACAGTTTCGATACTTGATGGCGGTGATACGATACGTTTTTCTGACCAAGGGCCGGGTATCCCTAAAAAATCTCTTGTCCTACAACCGGGCGTATCCTCTGCCACTGAAGAAATGCGCAAATATATCAAAGGTGTGGGCTCTGGATTACCTATTGTTAAGGAATATCTGGAACGCTCACAGGGTTTTTTATCTATAGAAGATAACGCGGCAGAGGGTGTTGTGGTGACTATAGCGGTTGCGGCACCTACTCTGCAAGCCGCGCCATCTCCCGCTTCGGCAATCAGCCATTCACTAAGGGACACTGCTGGAGCCCAGGGCCATGACCCTACCTCGCCGGTTGTTAGCCAAACGGCCGTAGAACTTCAGCCTGATGGAGGAGTTGCGCACTATGGACTGCTGCCCCGTGATGAAAAGACGTTGATTTTATTACTGGAGGAGGGAATGCTTGGGCCGGTAGACCTGGCGACGAGTTTAGGGGTTAGCGCTCCTACAGCGACACGGATATTACAGAAACTGGAAAGTATGGATATGGTTGAAATAACCCACTTAAAAAAGCGGATTTTGTCGAACGCAGGCCATGCGTATGTCCAACGGCTTCTTAGTACGGGTAAGGCGGGGTAGTAAGTGAGAGGAATAAGTAAGGTGAATACTGATGAAGTGAATGCGTTTTGGGAAGAAGTAAAGGAGCTATTGGCGCGTCGTGAGGAGACGAGTTCGCCGATGGCCCTGGCCTTTTTAACATATTTGGTTCCTAAAAGCCTTGATGATCGAAGAATGATGTTTACCACGCGCCTAGAACACGCCAAGGACTGGGTGGAGGGTCGTTATATGCAATATATCAGGGACGCAATTGTTATCCTGTTGGGTAGCGAGCGTGATGTTGTGATTATTGTGGACGAAAACGCCGGTATGGGAGGTTCAGGCCCTGTAGTTGGTGTGGGAGGTTCAGCGGGAAACGCGCCTGTGTTTTCTGTGGCTACACCTGTGGGAGGAAAGCTAGTTGGCACGCCGGTTGTGGTGGATAGACCCAATGCCTCAGAGGTATATATGCCGGTATCCACGGGTGTGTCTCTTGGTTCCCTGGTAGGAGGTTCATCACCAATGGATAGCGTTATGGAACCGATGGGAGTGCGGGCGCAGGTAGGCAGAGGGGCTTCGGTGCCTGACTCGGCCGGCCTGCCTGGTTTGATGTCTCAGAGTGAGCATGCTACCCCTGTACGGTTTTATGATGCCCAACCCTTGCGCCAAAACAACGAACAGGGCGAATTAGTGACACGCGCAGCAAGGGGAGTAGCTTCACCTTCGGCTGTTATGGACACCACTGCCCCAGCTGCGGGATCAGGAATTGCCGCTGTTTTTTCTCCTGATTTAACCTATGCACCATCTCCAGATCCTAACCAGGGACTTAAGACGTTTTCCAATTATGTGGTGGGCCCATCTAATGAATATGCGTATTCAGCCGCTATGCGTGTGGCGGAGAGCCCTGGTCAGTATTTTAATCCCCTGTTTATATACGGACGCTCCGGCCTGGGTAAAACTCACTTGTTGTTGGCGATAAAAAACTATGTAAGTATGTATCACCCTAAGAAGCGTGTTGTCTATGCGCCAACTTCTGAATTTGTTAATGATTTTACTGGAGCCATGGCTGGTGATCGCGACCTAACAAGTTTTAAGCGTAAATATCATATCTGCGATATTTTACTTTTGGATGACGTACAGCATTTGGAAGGTAAGGAAGGTACCAGCGACGCGCTGTTTGAGATTTTTAATATGTTTATTGATCATCGTAAGCAAATAGTGCTCAGCGCTGATCGATCACCGGGCGAGATTAACCTGGATGAACGCTTTACCAGCCGTTTTGCTGGTGGCGTTACGGTGGATATTCAGCCGCCTAATTATGAGATGAAGGCTGCTATTTTCATGAACTACAAGAAATATTTTTGTAACCATATCAATGTCTTAGACATTGATATACCTGATGAGGTTGTCCAACATGTTATTGGCCTGTCCGGCTCTAATATTCGTGAATTAGAAGGAGCGGTTTCTTCTATTGTGGGCAACATCGCGTTTAGACCAATAGAACAGCGTAATATCCCCATCACTATTGAGGAAGTGGAATCTATTGTGGGTAAGGTATTTTTTCATAAAGACACCCGGCGTATTGATATACGTACTATTCAACAGGCAGTTGAAGCCTACTATAAGGTATCCCATGAAGATTTGTTAAGTGAAAAGCGTTCTAAGAATATCTCCCACCCGCGCCAGGTGGCGATGTATCTGTCAAGGCGCCTAACCCCTAAGTCGTTTCCAGAAATAGGTAAAAGTTTTGGTAATAAGGATCACACGACCGCTATGTACGCGTGTAAGAATATTCAGGCTAAATTACTTTCTGATATGGCCGTTAAGACTGAGGTGGAACGGATAGCTGAAATGATCACGGTCTGATACAAGGTTATGGCGGTTAAGAGAAAATAAGAGGGATGAGTACAACATGGATGGTGAAAACCGCCTGATACTGATACTTTTTATTGGTTTTCTTTTTTTGTGTCCTTTTTGTATAAGGAAAGTGTTTGTTGGAAACATTGTAAAAAGTTGTTATGAAACTGCTGTGATAAAGTTATGGTAGCACGTGGTTTGGGAGCTCTGTTGAAACCCTGGTTTTTATTTCCCAGACACCTCACAATACTTTTAATGCTCCGTAGTGCTATAACAGGGTTTTTCCCCATTTCCACAAAGCCTATTACTACTACTGAAGTTATATTAAGATAATAGGGAAATACGTTCTTTTGTGTTTTAGGACAACTATCGCGGTTTTTCCTCACACCTAACAATAAAAGTTTTACCGCTGACCCCGCGAGAGAATCCCGGTAATCAGGCGTTAGGTATAAGAAAGTTTTTTCTCGTGTAGGATAGAGGGGTCATGCAATGTTTTATACAAATCCGTTTTTTAACCCTTAGTAAACCTTCCCCCCTCTCTGTACCGCAGAAAGGCTCTTGCACGTATGTTTCACATCTTACCCAAACAACCTGTCCACATAATCACGACCCTTCGTAGCCACTCCAAACCTGCTCTACTTTTCCTGAAAAACCCACCCACTGCGCGTGTCACGCAACCCACCACGCGCATCCCACAGAAAACAACCAGGTTCAACCCGTCCAACCACCCTGCACGCCCGTCCGGCCATCGGCAGGCTCCCTACCAAAATGGTTTACTTATCGCAGTTATAACCCTCATGGTTGGCATGGCGGTAACAATGGTGCAATATAAGATACCCTCCATCCTTCCTGAGATAATGCAACATTTTGCGATGAACGCCACTGAGGCTTCCTGGCTGATGTCCATCTTTACCTTGATAGGTATCTTTGTGTCTTTACCGGCCAGCGGCCTGGCGCGGCGCCTTGGTCCCAAAAAACCAATGTTGATAGCCGCACTTTTTGTAGTTACAGGAAGCATTATTGGACTCTTAGCCCAAGCAAGCTGGGTTTTGATTCTATCAAGGGCAATCGAAGGGATAGCCTTAGTGATAGTAACTACCACCGGGCCTATCCTCATCCAACGCAGTGTACGCCCTGATCGAATTGGTACTGCCATGGGCATTTGGGGTCTTTGGGGTTCTCTTGGTTCTACAGCAGCAGGGGTCATTACACCAACACTACTCGAACAACTTGGTTTTACCGGGGTTTGGTTGATATATGCTGCCTTCATGTTGCTGGCTGCCGTAATACTTATGGTTGTTGTCCATCTTCCAGCCACGGTTACTCCTAAAGATAAGCCTCTCCATTTAACCACGTCTCACAAAAATGATTTTCATACACAAACCCCTCCTCCTTCTATGGATAATCATTTACCCATTCATAATCAGGACGACGATCTGGAAGGATTTTCACCTACCACCCCTTCTTCACTACCATCCTCAACCCCAGCTCCACTACCGTCCCCATCACAAGCATCAGCTTTAGCGTTTACACCACAGCGTCTCCATTACCGCGCGCTCATCACCCCAAATACCCTCCTATTTTTTGTGGGTTTTATGGCGGTACAGATATGTCTTCTTGCCGTTTTATCTTTTGTACCCACCCGGTTGTTTGACCAAGGATTTAATGCCACACTCGCGGGCTTTATCTCAACACTACCTATGTTACTTGCCATTATATCTACTCCGCTTTTTGGTGTTATTTCTGATGCAATTGGTCGCTATAAGCCACTTTTAGTGATTTCCTTACTAACCATGGGACCCTGCACTTTTATCCTCTACAACAACACCGGCCTGTTAATGTGGGTTGCGGTGTGTGCGATGGGGCTCATAAGTATGGGTGTTTTTGGCGTTTTAATTGCTGCGGTCATAAAATTGCTGCCTGGACCAGAATATGTACCAATGGGGATGGGCGTGATGCTTATGATGCAAAGCCTTGGACAGTTTCTTGGCACCGCCTTAGTACAGTTGTTACTTGGCCCGCAACTAACTAACTGGTTTTTTGCTGGAATTGTTATCATGATAATCAGTTTTATTGGTACGTTGGCTTTTATCTTCGTTAAGATAAAATAAAGAGGGGCTGCAACTGCGTTTTCACGCTAGGAAGGGATAATATTCTAAAAGCGAGTTCAGAAAAAGCGCAAACTGCATCCTATTATACCTAGGCATCAGGTAAAGCGTATGAACGAGAGTTTCTAATACCATTCCTTTAAGTCTATTGCGGCTCTTGCCTTCGGTCTGTACTCTTTACCGAGCAGCATCAACGGTATGAGTTTTTTAGAATGGCCGCTACCGGGTCGATTGCTAAACGCAGCGCCACGGCAGTATTAACCCTGAGGATTTACTTCGACCCTATTTTAAGCAATAAGATCTATCATAAATTTAGCCGAGGTTTTATGGGTAGTACCAAAGGATGTATTAACACAGGAATGCAATCTGCCAAGTAAAGCAAACAGAAGATACTGAGGCCTTTGTGACGTTGAGCAAATCAAGAGACGAAGGAGCGTTACCCGGCAATATGGGAATAGAGGCCCTGAGCGGCTTCGTCGGCTTTTTTTGCGCAACTCTAGCCATAGCCATTCTCACTGCCAATCTTTTAGATGCAACACCCTTGTATATTAACGACCAACCACCACCAGGTTTAGCCACGTTTACACCTTTATTATTTCTCTTAACACTTTTACTAGTCTTAATATCAGCCTGGATGGCCAACGACCTTCTCATTATCACCAAGAGTAGACGTACCGTAAAAATAGTAGCACTTCCGCTAAGTTTAGTGGGATCAGTTTTAATCAGCATTTTTGGTTTCAATATTCCAGTTATTATACTAATTGCACTACCAATTGGAATTTTTACGCTTCTTTATGGAATCTACTTGAGCACGCTAAATCATCGTATACTGGTTTGTTATCTTGCTTTTACCATTGTTCTTACCGGTGTTTTTTTGGTGGGTATTTTCCAAATCAATAACCCGATTACTACGTTTTTGTCCGCACTACTCTTTCTATTTGCTTGGATTCTTCTACCAACTTTCACAAGGGATATAACCGACTTACCCAACCTTGTTACCGCCAATCTATCGAAGGAACACCGAAAACAAGGCCGAGGTAATAGATACACACTTTTTATAGTGGGCTGCATATTTGGCTCAGGTCTTGCCCTACCTCACTACACCAACGATATACCTGTAGGATTACTAGCGCTTACTTTAGGAGCCTGTCTTTGCCTCTCTGGTGCGGTATTTCTTATATCTCAGCAATTTTTTGATAACAGATTAAGCGATATTGCTAAACGTATTTTAACTTTAACAATGAGCGCCCCCCTTTTATTATTTTCATTTATGGGTAATAGCGGGCAAATAGCCTGCCTGTGTCTCATATTTGTTGCCGGAACGATAAACTTACTATTTATTATTGATGCGGTTGCTGAAACCTCTCGCTTCAACCAGATATCACCGTTTTATCTCATCGGCCTCGAAGGGGCCGCATTGCTTATGGGAGCGATATGCACTCTTATTTTAATTAGCTTTTCATTTTGGTTTTCACGTCAGATTTGGTTCGCCGCTATTGTACTCACAGTTTTAGGCAGTTTAATACAGATACAGATCAACAACCAACACTATCCGCTATTTCCCCAAGTTAGTAAACTGTCCGTAAGGGAACCACTGTCCGGTTCCCCACTCGAAGAACAAACGGCTCTCATAAACGAAACATGCAACAACGATGAAGATATAAATAGCTCAGCATTTTGGCATATTAAAATAGATAGTATTTCATCCAACTATAACCTCTCTCAACGGCAAAAAGAAATCTTAGAATTGTTGGCAAAAGGCCGTAACACCAGCTATATAACCAAACATTTTTTTATTTCTCGCTCCACTGCCAAAACGCACATCTACAACCTTTATCGTAAAATAAATATCCATTCCCGCGAAGAACTCTTAAATCTTATCGAACAGCCAATCGACAACAACCTGCCAACGCGCGATAAAGACTAAGATCAAAAAAGTAAATTCCTGGAAGCCGCTACGATTATGATGCCAATCATAGGTGTACAAAAGCCGCAAAAACCACCATATCAGGCGCACACAACAGAGCAACAAGCCACTTTTACTACCATAAGCACATACCTTGGATTTTCTGCTGCACTAATCGCAATAACGTTGTTTTTTGTTAAAACCAGCCAAGAGCCGCAACAGCAAAGTTTATCCGTTTTAGTTCTGGCACTGGTCATTCTCATACTTCTATTAGCATCGCGCTGCAATGACTTTTTAATAAAACAGCTCGGCAGCACCGTCATCAGAATTTGTGCCCTAGTTGGAATCCTAAGTCAAATAGCTTTAGTTTTAAGCGGTTTTAATCTGATATTTGCGCCGCTGACGGCACTTTGGATAACAGCCCTGGTTTTACTCTGGGCAAACCACCTTATAAATCAGCCCCACCGCACCTTACTTCTGATCACAGCAATCGCCGCTGTAATAACAGGAGCGTTTCTCACATTCACCCTAGATCTCAGTATTAATCAAATTATGTTTTTAATGATGGCAGTAGCTTTAATTTCCAGCCTCAGTGATTTTTTAATCAACCACGATGCGCATTTGGGCCAACACAACCAGTCACGACCAATTAGAAGAGCAACCTCACTCCAGCACCTCGTTAATAGCAATAGCAATAATTTCACTATTATTGCTCTAGGGCTGGCCATGGGCATAACCTTGGTTTTATCTGGTACGATACAGTTCGAACAGCGCACTACAACCCTTATCTTGGGCGGAGTGACAGTTTTAGCCAGTTTGGTGACACTGTTGTTTCGCGAGCGATACCCCAAGGTTTTTGAACATCTGGCGCGCCGTACCTTGGCCGTTTTTATGTCTTGCGCTTTGCTGCTGTATCCGTTTTTTAATACGCCAGGTCAGATGATCTGCGTTTGCCTTTTATTGCTTACGGTTGCTCCTAACACCATCATCTTAATCGATGCCATAGTGGAAACCGCGCTTCTCAAGTCAATTTCTCCTTATTTGATAGTCGGACGTCAAGGAACACTGTATCTTTTAGGAATTTTGGTTGGTGAGATAGGATTTTTATATAGCTTAAGGCTCGAGGTCACGCAGCTGCTCACGGCCACCTGTGTAATCGCCGCGCTTACGTTTATTGTTTTGCAAGTGTTTATTGAAAACCAAAGCTATCCGTTTTGCGATAGCAATTTGGCAGATGATGATGCCATCGAAGAAGATAACAACGCAGTAAAGCAAAGCGAACAAAATAAAGGTGGCGGCGGAATTTGGACCGCGAAACTAAACAAAGTGGCCAGTCGCAATAAACTCTCGCCGCGCCAAATAGAAGTGATGCGACTTCTTGCTAAAGGAAGGGGGATAAAATACATCACAGACTACTTTGCGATTTCTCGTGCCACAGCCAAAACACACATCTACAACTTATATCGCAAGCTCGAGGTACATTCTCGCCAAGATATGCTTGACATCATTGAACAAGAACCATTAGACAACCAAGACGCAGAAACCCCCAGTAAGGATGGCGGCAGCGGCCAAAAAGAAGCTCCCGTTAAACAAAGAGGCACCACAAAATCCAAAACAAAGTTCTAGTTTTGCTTGTCGACCACTTTGACCCAATAGACGATATTTTGACCCGCCAAGGGGTGGTTGAAATCCAGTTCGGCAACCTGGTTGATAACAGATTTTACTTTCGCAGGAACCGGCTTATGACTGCGAGGCGAGCGCCAAAGAATCGTCTCGCCCACCGGCATTTTATCGCCATCGGGAATTTTGTAGACCGGCACCCGCACTATCGCGTCTTGCGAATAAAGACCATAAGCGTCCTCGGCGGCAATACTAACAGTGCGCTCCTCACCAACTTGCATCTGGATAAGTTCCCGCTCCAATACCGGCATCACCTGAGAGCGCCCCAGCATTATGGTGTGCGCATCGTGCTCGCCGTCGTCAAACACTTCTCCGTCTTCAAGACGGCCCTTATAAAGAAAGCTGACAGTCGCCACTTTTGCTGCACAGTCTAGTGCCATCTTTGCGACGTCAAGAAAAATCCCTCCACTGGCTTAATCTCGTCGTCTTCGTCAGCTAGGGCGGCAGCGTTGGCCTGTGCGTTGTCGCATATGGCGCTAACCGGAGCCTTGATGTCTTTATCTTCCAACTTCTCTGACTGCTCGGCTTCTTTTTTGGGGGATTGCCCAGCTTGAATATCTTTTTTGTCGTCTGTCATTTTTCCTCCTCTAGCCAAAAGGCTAAACCACGATATGTCCGCAACACAACGTGCGGTAATCTGAATCTGCAGCTAGTACGGGCAACGCAGCTAGCTACCTAAATTTCATCCTAAAACAACAATCACCTCCTGCCTATCATGCTAAGTGCTTGAAGTTTGGCCGCTAACCAATCAAAAAAACTCAGTAATCAGGCTTTAGGTATGATGGTTGTTTGACCTAGTGTGGGATATAAGGAATATATCCTACAGAAAGGTCCCAAAAAGCGTGTCCCGTTCAAAACCCAACCAACACTTCTCTCAACCAAAACGTTCTGGTATCCAAGTGACCAACCAACCAAGCGCGTCAACCACAACAAAACCAGGCTCAGGGAAACAGCAAGGCTCCAACCAGATCCACTATCAAAACTATCTGCTGGTAGGTATCGTTACCCTCCTGGTAGGCATTTCTGTTGCCATGGTGCAATACAAAATCCCTACGATTATGACCAAAATCATGGATATTTTTACCATGAACGCAAACGAAGCGTCCTGGTTGATGTCCATATTTACCCTAGTCGGCGTGTTTGTCTCTTTGCCTGCTGGCGGCCTGGCGCGGCGCCTAGGACCCAAAAAACCAATGCTGATAGCCGCGCTGTTTGTAGCGCTGGGCTCTGTCATTGGCATATTGGCGCAAGTGGGATGGGTACTGATACTGTCCAGGGCCATAGAGGGAGTGGCCTTAACCATAGTCACTACCACCGGCCCAATCCTAATCCAGCGTTGTGTGAGTCCCCGCAACATCGGATCAGCAATGGGCATTTGGGGGCTTTGGGGCTCGTTAGGATCAACACTTGCCGGCGTCATCACGCCCACCTTGCTTGAACAGTTTGGCTTTGCCGGAATTTGGTTAATCTATGCCGCACTAATGCTCCTGGCTGCGATGGTGTTGATGATAGTGATCCACCTGCCCAAGACAATCAAAGGAACGGAGCCAGCCCCAGACGACCAGCCAATGAGCGACCATGTGCCAGCATCCCAAGCATCCCAAGCATCCCAAGCATCCCAGGTGTCCCAAGTGCCCCAACAGCAAAAGCAGCTGCACTATCGCGCGCTCATTACGCAGAACACCTTTCTGTTTTTTGCGGGCTTTACGGCGCTGCAAATTTGCTTGCTTGCGGTCTTGGCCTTTGTGCCCACGCGCCTCATAGGTCAAGGATTTAACGCCACGCTAGCCGGCTTTATATCCACGGCACCCATGCTGCTGGCCATCATATCCTCGCCACTGTTTGGGGTTCTATCAGACAAGACCGGTCGCCGTAAGCCCCTGCTCATGCTGTCTTTTTTGGTCATGGGACCCTGCACCTTCGTTCTCTATACCAACAACGGCATAGGCATGTGGATCGCGGTTTTTGTGATGGGGCTGGTTGGGATGGGCGGCATTGGTGTCTCAATGGCCGCGCTCATTGACCTGTTGCCTGGGCCGGAATATGTGCCAATGGGCATGGGTGTGATGCTGCTGGTGCAAAGCGCCGGGCAGTTCCTGGGTACTGCGCTGGTGCAGATACTGCTAGGCCCCACACTAACCGACTGGTTTTTTGCCGGAATGATTCTCATGATTATTGGCATCGTTGGAACCTTGGTCTTTGCCGCCACTAAACTTAGGTGAAAACCAGCAGGTCAAACAAAGGGTGTAACCAACAATTGAAAGCAGGCGAAGATGTGCTACCCCTGTACAATGTGCAACGGTTGTGGGAAGTTTGACCAGGAACTGTTTGCCTACTTAAAGCCCAAACTCCTCTGCATGGCCTGCGGCAACGAAATTTCGCCGGGAGATGAAAGCTGCCCGGCGTGCGGCACGCCCTGTCCTCCCAAACCCGGCACGATAGCCTCAAGCCAACCCAACTAGCCTCAAGCTCCTCGCTTTGATCTGCTTTCGAGCTTGCTTAATCTCCGCCATTTTCTGCGGCATTTCTTTAGTTGTTCGCCTTATGCGGCAAAGTGATGCTTTTGGTATGAAACCGAACTATTGTCAGCACCAACCGAACACCCGATAACCAATTCCAATCAACCCCAATCTCAGCGCCTAAACCCGATAGGCAACCCCAAGGGTGCCACGTAAACTACGCCCCAAGGCACTGTTCGTGCGCAGATTGTCACAACCCCAGCTTCAAAACGCTTTTATGTTCGGTGTCCGTCTTTAATGCGGTGGACTTAAACGGAAAGGAGAAAATGCTGCACAAAACCCCAACCTGGCTTTAGTCGACAGAGCTTCAAAATGAGAAGGAGGCAGTAAATGAAGTTGTTCGAAGGACAGGGAACAAAAGACCTAGGCAAGCCGTGGCGCTATGAAGAGGACGGGCTGACGGTTACCCGTGGTTGCGCCTGGTCTCCGCCCGGGTGCCACCCCGTAGGCTGTGGTATCAAGGTCTACACGAACGAGAAAGGAGAGCTGGTTAAAATTGAGGGTGATGAGAACCACCCCATCACCAACGGGAGACTTTGCGTGCGCTGCCTGACGATGCGCGACTACGTTTATCATCCTGACCGCATCCGTTACCCCATGAAGCGGGCCAGGGAGGATCGTGGCAAAGACAAGTGGGAACGGATCAGTTGGGATGAAGCCTATGATTTAATTGCTAAGAAGGTGGCCTACTACAAAGAGACTTACGGCGCCGAGTCCATCTTAATTATGGGGGGTACCGGTCGCGAGGGCGGCCCAATGTTACCCGCTTACGCTCATGCCTGTCTGGGAACGCCCAACGCTTGCTATACACAGTCTGGCTATTCTTGTTACATTCCGCGTGTGGCCGGCACAACCTACGTTTTGGGCGCGACTTATCCTGAGATGGACTATGCCGGTGGCCTGCACGGACGCTATGACGACCCGATGTTCAAGTTGCCAGAACTGATTGTTTTTTGGGGCAAGGAACCACTTCCTTCCAACGGCGACGGGCTGTTTGGACACGCTGCCATCGATATGATGCGTCGAGGCACCAAGCTGATGTCCGTCGACCCTCGCACCAACTGGGCAGCCACCCGTGCAGACTGGCATCTACGATTGCGTCCCGGCACCGACACAGCCTTAGCCATGGCGATGCTGAACGTAATTATCAGCGAAGAGCTTTACGACAAAGATTTCGTGGACAAGTGGACGTATGGCTTTGCGGAATTGGCGGAACGCGTTAAGGAAATGCCGGTGGAAAAGGCGGCAGAAATCACCGGCGTGGATGCCGACCTGATTCGCGAGGCTTCCCGCGCCTATGCTAAGGCCAAACCAGCACAAATCGCCTGGGGTCTGGCCGTCGACCAAAAGTCTAACGGCGTTCAGACCGGCCATTGCATTTTGGCCCTGCAGGCAATCACCGGCAATGTTGATGTTCCTGGAGGCCAACTAATTGGCGACATCAACGACGGCCTGGAACTGGGCTTTGGCTGGAACAATCTGGGTCCGGAGCTGCAATCCAAGATTATGGGTATTCGCGAGTATCCCGCCTATGTTGGCTTAGTGCTCAATGCTCAATGCGACATGGTTCTTGATGCCCTGGAAACTGGTAAACCCTACGCCTTTAAGATGGGCGCTTTTGAGGACACCAACCTTCTGGCGGGAACCTGCTCGGCCCAGCCCAAGCGCTGGCATGACGCTATGGCTAAAAATCTGGAATGGTGCTTTGGCATCGACGTTTGGATTACCCCAACAATCCAGGCAACCTGCGAAGTGTTCTTGCCGCTTTCAACCACCGTTGAACACGACACGGTTGTTTACACCCACTATGGCGCGTCGCCGATAATGGCCGGAGCCGTTAATAAATGTATTACGGTTGGAGACACCAAGGGTGACTGTGAAATCATGTATGAATTGGGCCTGCGCTGTATGCCCATCAATTTTGAGAAGTACAAGGACTACTACGATTTTCTTGCTGACTACCGCCTGGGATACAAGGAAACTTTTGAGGAATTACGTGACGAGGTCGTACACCAAAAGATCGAGACGCTAAGCTATAAGAAATATGAAACTGGCAAGCTGCGTCCGGACGGAGGGCCCGGCTTCAACACTCCAACTGGCCGCGTCGAGCTCTACTCAACGATGTTTCAGCAGTTTGGTGAGGATCCGTTGCCCTATTACGAGGAGCCACAGCTCAGTCCGATATCGACTCCCGATTTGTACGAGCAGTTTCCCTTGGTTTTGACTACCGGCGCGCGTACCTACTGCTATTTCCACTCCGAGGGAAAGCAGATCCCTTACCTGCGCGAAATGAACCCGGATCCCCTGATTGAAATCAATCCCACCGACGCCCAAACATACGGCATCACTGACGGTCAATGGGTAGAGGTAGAAAATCCCTTTGGAAAAATCGTGCTAAAGGCCAAGGTTTCCCAGATAGTCAAACCGGGTGTTGTTCACGCTCAGCACGGGTTTTGGTTCCCTGAGACGGACTCTGAGGAACCGTCGTTGTTTGAAGTCTGGCGCTCAAACATCAACGAGCTTATTCCGCATCGCTACATCGGCAAGCTGGGCTTTGGCGCACCTTTCAAGTGCATACTTTGCAAAGTTTCCCCCAGCGAAAAGAACTGGGATACCAACCTAAAAAAGGTTTGGGAGCGATTTGGAAAGTTGGTGATTCAATAATGGCTTATGGACTTTTGATTGACTATGAATTTTGCACCGGATGCCAAAGCTGTGAGGTCGCCTGCAAAGAAGAACATTCCATCCCCGTTGGGCAATGGGGCATTCATTTGTTAGACGATGGGCCTTGGGAGTGCGCTGACGGCCGTTTTAACTGGAACAAAATACCGGTACCCACGCGGCTTTGCGACCTTTGTGAGCAACGCACCCAACAAGGCAAGCAGCCGTCTTGTGTGCATCACTGCCTGGCCGGCGTGATGCAATACGGAAGCGTCGAAGAGCTGGCTAAGCAACTAGAGAAAAAACCTGACCAGGTGCTTTTTGTTCCTAAGACCTACCGTTATGCTCAGTAGTTCTTGTGGAAGATTAGGGCGTCTTTGGAGAAGGTGATGCAAAACAACACATACGGGAAGCCTGGCAAGCCTGGCAGCTTGGCCATCTTGCCAGGTGGGAGAACCCGCTGCAGTGGAACTACCTAACAAATTTTACGCTCAAAACTACTTTAGGAGGTTGTCATGGAGAATATAGCAAAGCCAGTTAAGCAAGCCGCCTATGGCTGGATCGTGCTGCTGGTTGTTTACCTTAGTGGCCTGACGCCGGGCGCCAACATGGCCAAGGTCACCGCACTGGCGCCGGTTGTCGCTAACGTCTACCACTATGATGTGGGAATCACGGGTCTGGTAGTTGCCCTGTTTTTTCTGCTCGGCTTTCTATTAGCCTTCCCTGGCGCTGGTTTGGTCAAGAAGTTTGGCTTGCGTGGAGTAATCACTGCCATGGTCATCTGCGGGGCGATCGGTTCTTTTCTTGGCGCCATGTTTGTGGACTTCAATATCTTTTTGATTAGCCGCGTCTTTGAAGGCGCGGCCTTTGGCATCATGGGCGTAGCCGGCCCCTCGGCCATCGCCCCTTGGTTTCCTAAGACTAAGCGTGGCCTGCCTTTAGGTATCTGGGCTACCTGGGTGGCCTTGGCGATGTGCGTTTGTCCCATCATTTACGGGGCGGTGTCCGATGCCAATGGCATCTTAAACCCTATGGAGGCTTCCTATGAGATAAGCCTGTTAACCGTGCAGCAGGTTTGGTGGGGAAACTTCATCTTTGATATTGTAGTTGTGATTCTTTTCAACGTTTTATACCGCGACGCTAAAGTCAATCTATATGGCGAGGACACGTCCGAAGATGCCAAAGGATATGACACTAAGATAGATTGGAAGGGCATTTTCACCAATCCGCTGCTGATCGCACTAGCCTTGATTTTCTTGGTGGACGAGCTGGCCTTTATGGCCATCAACGGCTTGTTCACCACCTATCTTACCGGTGGCGGTGGCGTAGAGGCACCGATAACACTAAACATGTTGGATGCCACTCTGCTGGCTTCGGCGGCAGCGATCCTTGGAGCTTTGATGGCACCGTTGTTTGGCTGGCTTACCGATCTGCTCAAGACCAAGAAATGGGTGCTTTTTGCCGGCTTGATTGGAGGCGTTCTCTTTACCGCCACAGTCTTTACCAACATACTTGGTGCCACCAACGAAAGCATCTGGCCCTTTTACATCATCGTGGTCTTTGGCGGCATAGCTGGCGGTGGCGTACCTTCCGTTATCTGGGGTTCCATACCCGATACTGTTAAGCCCGACCAAATTCCTTCGGCCAACGCCACCGTAGCCTGCTCCCAGAACCTGGGCATGTTGATTGGTGCGGTGGCCATGGGCAACGCCGTGATGTCGCTGGGCTGGGCACAGGCATCTTGGCTGGTACTGGTTCCCTCTTACATCATCTGTATCGTTATCCTGTTCATCGGTTTGCGCAAACTGAAGTAAACAGGCTGTTGGCGGCGTCAACTGGGGCATTTTAGCTAATTGGCGCCGCCCCATAAAAACTCCCGGAAATCCAGATCCACCCAAAAGAACCACACTAGAAGGAGTGAAAATGTCCGACGATTATTACAAGAAGGCAAAGGCGATTCCTCTGCCTACATTGTCCGAGGTCAATGACTTGGGCAAGGATTGGCGCTATCAAGATGACGGCTATACCGTGACCCGCACCTGCCCCTGGTCGCCACCCGGTTGCCACCCGGTAGGTTGCGGCCTGAAGCTTTATGTCGATGCTGACGGGCGCCTGCAAAAAGTAGAGGGAGATGAGAACCACCCCGTTACCCAAGGGCGTCTATGTCCGCGCTGCATCGCTTTGAAGGACTACGTTTACAACCCAGCACGCATCCTGCATCCCATGAAACGCCATCGCGAAGATCGCGGCAAGGCCGACAAATGGCAGCGCATTACCTGGGACGAGGCTTTTGACATCATCAAAAAAGAGTACGACCGAATCGTTGCCGAATACGGGCGCGAGAGCATTGCTATCTTCTCGGGAACCGGTCGTGAGGGCGGCACTATGAACCCTTATGGCTCAATGGTTTTTGGAACACCAAATAAGTGCTATACCCAAAGTGGTTATGCCTGTTATACCCCGCGCCTGGCCGCCGCCGTGTATGTAACGGGTGCCACCTATGCCGAGTGGGACAATGCCGGCGCCTTGCCTGATCGCTGGGACGATGAGCGCTATGAACTCAGCGAGGTTATCGTTTTGTGGGGCAAACAACCGCTAGATTCCAATCCAGACGGCTTTTTTGGCCACTCGCTCATTGATGCCATGCGCCGCGGCTCCCGCATCATTAACATTGACCCTCGCGTTACCTGGCTTTCCACTCGCTCTGACATCCATCTTCAGCTGCGTCCCGGCACTGATACCGCCTTGGGCATGGCGATGCTGCACGTGATTATCAGTGAAGGGCTCTACGACAAGGACTTTGTTGAATACTGGTGCTATGGCTTTGATGAGTTGGCCGAGCGCGTGGCCGAGATGCCTCCAGAGAAAGCTGCTGAAATCTGTGGAGTTGCGGTGGAGAAAATATACGCCGCCGCTCGCATGTACGCCAAGGCCAAGCCAGCTGGGCTACTTTGGGGACTGGCCGTTGACCAGAAAACCAACGGAATGCAAAACGGCCAGGTAATCATCTCTCTGCAAGCCATCACCGGTAACCTTGATCGTCCTGGTGGACAGTTCTTGCCCGGAGCCGGTAGCGGCCATAACGAGTTGGGCTACGGTTATGACGAGGGCGTTGGCGAACTAAAAGCCAAGATGATTGGCATTGATCAGTATCCGGCCTACTGCAACATGATTTTAGACGCTCAGGCCGACATGATGCTCAAAGCCCTGGAAACCGGTGACCCCTTCCCCTTAAAGATGTGCATGTACCAAGGCAACAATCTGATGGCCTGCACCTCCATGGAACCCAAGCGTTGGCACGATGCCATCATCAAGACCATGGACTTCAGCATTGGCATTGACACCTTTATGAATCCTTCTGTGGAGGCCTCCTGTGACATATTTTTACCGTTAAAGACGGTGGCCGAGCGCGAGGGTACGGTTTTCACCCATTATGCTCCCTGCACCGTCACAGCCGGTTTCATGCATAAGGCCATCGAGGTTGGCGAGGGATTTTCCGACATGGAAATGGTCTACGAGTTGGGTACCCGTCTGCGGCCGGAGCTTTGGGCTAAGGAGGGCTTTGCCAACTCAAAAGAGTTCATCGAGCACTTTCGTCTGGGCAAGCGCGAGCACGGCGCTTACTTTGACAAAATCTCCCAAGTGGTGGTCTCGCAGGTTCCCGTGGACTACTACAAATACGAAAAAGGTATGCTCCGGGCCGATGGAGGGCCGGGCTTTGCCACTCCCACCGGGCGTGTTGAGCTCTGGTCGACGGCCTTCAACCAGTTTGGCGAAGACCCCCTACCCTATTATGCCGAGCCGGAGTTTGGGCCAGTCACCACGCCAGAGTTGATGGAGCAGTATCCGTTTGTTTTGACCACTGGTGCCCGTACCTCGGCCTTCTTCCATTCCGAGCACCGGCAGATAGCCTATCTGCGCGAGTTGCATCCCAACCCGATAACCGAGATCAACCCGCAGGTAGCCAAGCGCCTCAACATCACGGAGGGTCAGTGGGTGCGCGTCTTTAACCAATTTGGCGAATGTGTGCAAAAGGCGCATATCTCGCCCATTGTCGATGAGAACACCATCCATTCCGAGCACGCCTGGTGGTTCCCCGAAGAGGACGGTAACGAGCCAAACCTTTACGGTGTGTTTCGCTCCAACATTAACAATCTGATCCCCAACTTCCATATGGGTAAGCTGGGATTTGGCGCTCCCGGTAAGTGCCTGATCTGCAATATCGAACCTGTCGCCAAGAACTACGATACCAATATGGACCTGGTCTGGGAAAAATTTGGAAAGCTGGTGTGAACATGGCTGAATACGGACTTTTAATCGATTACGAATTCTGCACCAACTGTGGCTCTTGCGTGGTATCCTGCAAAGAGGAGCATGACTACCCAGTAGGCCAGTGGGGCATCAAGTTGCACAGCGACGGTCCTTGGCAGATTGGCGACGACGAGTGGAACTGGAACTGGTATCCGTTGCCTACCGACCTCTGTGACCTTTGTGTTGAGCGTACAGACAAGGGACGCGAGCCGATTTGTGTCCACCACTGTCTGGCCAACATCCTGGACTACGGAAAGATCGAAGACTTGGCTAAAAAGCTCGTGGACAAGCCTAAGCAGCTGTTGATAGTGCCGGGATTTCGGCCTAAGCAAGCCAAAGGCGAGTTTGTGCATAGAACAAACAAGGCTGATCTGCACACCGCCGCACACCTCCAAGCTGTTGGCGATGGCCATGCCGAGTTTGGCGCACACCGCCACGACGCGCGCGTGGGCGAATACGAGGCTGAAGCTGCAAAGGAGTAGCTGCAGCAAAGCAGCAGCAGGACGGGCAAAAACGCTATTCTTACGACGTTTTCGTCCGGCCAGGGAGAGCGAACATGGACAAGCGGCAAGAGCGTATTGGTAAAACCGCCCATATCCGCTATCGTGGCGGCGCCAAGGGTGAGGACGTTTTAGACGACCATTCCCAAGGTGAGCCACTGGCGGTGATTATCGGCGAAGGAAGTGTTCCCAAGGGCATCGAGAACTTGCTCTATGAGCTGGAAGTGGGCGAGAGGCGAGAGGTGGAGATAGCTCCCGAGCAGGGCTACGGGCTTCCGCGAACCGACGGCATACAGTGGTATCCACGCACTTTGGTTTATCGTGGGCAGGAACTTAAGGTTGGCGATACCCTAGCTTGCGCCAACCCGCAGGACAACAGCGTTTTGCCTGGCCGCATTGTAGCTACAACCCAGGATCTCGTTCAGGTTGATGTCAATCACCCCTATGCCGGTAAAACGCTGGTATATTGGGTAGAATTAGTGAAGATTACGTAAACAAGAATCTAAAGGGAGAGAAAAGGAGAGGTCATGCTAGAAGCAAGGAACAAAGGAGAGGGTACGTTTACGGATACGTTTACGGACAAGAATATTGACAGAAGAGGTTTTTTGAAGAGGGCCGCCTTGGGTGCGGCAGGCGTGGGTGCGGCTGCGGCACTGGGAGCTTGTTCGTCCCAGAGTGGTTCTGGCACAACCAACAACAGCCCTGCAGCCTCGACTGGTGCTACCAACAGCGCTGAACAGCAGTGGGGCTTTGAGATACCACCCGCCCCCATAGCGGAAAGCACTATTACGGCCACAGAGGAGGCGGACGTTGTGGTTGTTGGTGCTGGCATGTCCGGCCTTGTAAGTGCTGCGTCCTGTTTGGAAAACGGTTTGAAGGTCATAGTGGTGTCGGCCTCTAAAGCCGCGGTAAGCCGCGGCGGTTCCAATCATGGTGTCGACACCAAGATAACCCAGGCCATGGGGCTGCCCAAATACGATCCCGAGCCCTTTTATCGCTACCAGTACGTGGCCAACGGCGGCAACTTTAAGCCGGCTTTCTGGTATAAGTTTTATAACAACAGCGCAGAAGCCATGAACTGGCTCGTTGATATTGCTGCTAAAGTTGGCATAAAATGCACCATCGAAAGCGGGCCGGAATACACCGTTGACGACCCAATGTATACCCCTGGCGCAGCCCACGCCTTCTATAAAGAGGATAGTGAGCTAGAAGGCGGCGTGGGAACTGGGGAACCCCATATAGCGGCAGAACTCGCACGCTTTATCGTAGAGGATCTGGGCGGCACCATCGTGTGGCAGACCAAGGCAGAACAACTCGAAAAAGAGGGCGGCAAAGTAGTGTCCGTCATCGCTGTTGACATGACTTCGGGAAAGTACCGGCGCTACAAGGCAAGCAAGGCAGTCATCTTGGCTACGGGCGACTTTAGCCACGACAAGGACATGATGACACGGTACTGCCCGGAGGCCCTTCCGTTGCTCTTGGAGATTGACAACGATGTCAACTACGATGCCGGTTTGCAAGTGGGCGGCTTGATGCCCGGCGACGGACACAAGATGGCGCTTTGGGCTGGTGCGGCCTGGCAAAGCGCACCTAACGTCATCATGCTTGGGCGACCCAACTTGCCTGCCGACCAACCCTACACCTCCCATACCGGCCTGATGGTGGATGCCAATGGCCAACGCTTTATGAACGAGGACGTTCTTGGCGGCATTGCCTGTGCCACCATCATGAACCTGCCAGACATCACCGCCTGGTGCATCTGGGGAAAGAACCGCGCCGCAGACGGAGGCCCGTGGGCAAAGCCCAACTATGCGCAGGGCGTCTACTTTTCCTCTGCTGAGGAGTTTATCAAGACCTGGGATGACGACGCGTATGGGTTTGGGGTAAAGAAAAATGACAGCCTCGAAGGTTTGATCGCCGACCTTGGGCTGCCCCCCTCCACCATCGATACCGTCGAGCGCTTCAACCAACTGTGCGCCAAGGGACATGATGATGACTTCTACAAAAAACCGGAGAAAATGATAGGAATTAACGAGCCACCCTACTACGGTTGCTCTTTTACGCCGATGTTCCTGACGTCGCTGGGTGGCATCCGGGCTAATACCAACCTGCAGGCCCTGAACACAGAGGACAAGCCGATAGAGGGCTTGTATGTTGTGGGTTCGGTACTCGGAAATTTCTACTCTAGCGTCTACACCTTTGCGATGGAAGGCATCAATTACGGAGCCACTTGTGTGACTCTGCCGTATGTGTTAGGCAAGGAGCTGGCCGGCAAATAGACCGCAAGGCTGCGGCCGGGCCAATAATAGACATGCTACAGGGCAATAACCAGCCTCTCGTCAGCACGCAAGCACAGCCTTCAAGCTGCACTTGTGGATTTTTGGCACTCTAGTCCCAGGGTCTGTCATGCGAAAAAGCATGACAGACCCTGGGTGATAGCAACATGATTGTCGAGGCCGCTATTCTATTGTCTTTGTGACGCCACCCTCAGCAATGTTAAAACCTTCATTGTCTATCGCACCGGCATCCGCCTGTGGATACAGGACACCCAGGTGGTCGCCGCCACCGTCGATAATTAGTTCGGTGCCAGTGGCATAGCGACACTCGTCAGAGGCAAAAAACAATGCGGCGTATGCCACTTCCTCGGCTGTGCCGGCCCTGCCCATTGGAATGAAGGGCCGTTGCATCTTTTCCATGGCTCCACCGGCCGGCGAAAGCTCGGTGGTGGTGAGTCCGGGGACAACCACGTTGGAGCGGATGTTGTATTTGCCATAGCCCATCGCCAACGAGCGCGAAAGTGAGAGTAAACCTGCCTTGCCGGCGGCGTAGACGCTGCCCATAGCTACGCCATTGTAAGCTGCGGTGGAGGCGGTGAAGATAAAGTCACCCTTGCCTTGTTTAACCATGATGGGTAAACAGCGTTTGGCCGCCCACCAATTTGCGCGCATGAAAGTGTCGATGGTGCAGTAGAAGTCCTTCTCCAGATCCATATCCTCAATAGCAAAAAAGTTACCCACGCCAGCGTTACCAAAGAAAACGTCAATGCGGCCAAAAGCTTCCAGGCTGCCCGCGATTACGTTGTCAATGTCGCTCAGGTTCAAAACGTCGGTGCGAATGAAAATCGCCTCGCCGCCTGCCGTGGTGATTGCATCTGCAACATCTTGGGTTTTGTCGCGTCTCGCCGCTAACACCACCTTGCCGCCTTCAGCAGCAAAAAGCCTCGCTGCGGCCGCGCCTATACCAGACGACGCGCCAGTGATGACACAGACTTTGCCTTCAATTCTGCCTGTCATGTTTCCTCCAATCCGCCGCCTTACGGTGGTCCACATTGCTTATAGATGTGAGGCCATCAACCTCGTGACTTCAGGTTTGCGCCATTTTTAGCTAAAAAATCTAGCGAAAATAACAGAAACGATAGCATGGCGGCTCCAGCTCCTGATAGCATTGAGGCTACAGCTCCACGGCCAAATTGAAGGCATCCATATTGGCCCAAAAAATGTTGCGTGGCTCACGGGCATCGCCAACAGTGTAGACATCGGGGATGGTTGCGCGCATGGCGGCATTGAACTGTTTGTTGGCGACAATACCAAAAGAAGCCACATACGTGTCGGCCAGTGCAGTTTTGAGCGCTCCGTCACCTTGGCGATATTCTACGGCAGCGTTGCTGATGCTGGTGATGGTAGCATTGTCTATCAGTTCCACAGCATATTGCTGTTTGAGTTCCAGTAACCCGCTACGCAGTTCGTCCATAACTTCGCGCCAGAGTCGCTCGGTGGGCAAGCGGTCAATGACGGTGACCTGATGACCTTGATAGGCCAGTTGGATTGCGCACTCTAAACCAGAAATTCCCCCTCCCATCACTAACACCCGCGATCCCAACAAAGCGTGTCCCAACTCGGCATCGCTGATACTGACCACTTTCTCAGAGTCCAGGCCGTCGATTGGCGGTTGGTAGTGCAGGCCGCCGCTGGCATTAACCACCACGTCCGGGCTCTCCGCGGCAATCAGACCCGCATTTACTGTGCTGTTCAAGTGAATCTGGGCACCACACTCCAATGTGGCCTGCACACTCCAACGCAAGTAGCCTTGATGTGTATCAGCCTTTTTGAAGAGCACCGAGGCTTCTTTCAGTCTGCCTCCTAAGCTAGCCTCTCGCTCGTACAGGCTCACGTGGTGTCCGCGCGCCGTGGCCACTTGGGCCAGTTGCATACCAGCTGGGCCGCCGCCAATTACCAGTATTTTCTTTGGCTTGGCGGCCGGAGTGAGCACTGCATATTTATTCTCTCTGCCCAAGGCCGGATTCACCGCACAGCGTACGCCGCCGCCCATCGCTGGGCGCGCCGCGCACTCAATGCAGCGCAGGCAAGGCCGAACCCTTTCCGGCTGGCCGTGGTAAACCTTGCGCACCAGTTCCAGATCGGCCAAATGGGCTCGGGCCATTGCCACCAACGAGGCCTGGCCATGCGCCAGAATCTGCTCGGCCTGCTCTGCGCTGGTGATGTTACCTACAACCACGGTAGGGATATCCAGAGCCTTATGAATAAGGGCAGCTCGTTCCACGTTTAGACAGCGCGGTTCGCAATAAGAAGGCATCATTTTGCGTATCCAGTTTGGATCGAAAATCCAGCCCCCAGAAAGATGCGCACTGTCGATAGAGCCACTGGCCATTTGCAAAAAACCAATGACGTCTTCCAAGCTGATTGTGCCTGCGGCGTATTCGTTTTGGGAGATGCGATACTCAATGTTTAAAGAGTTGCCCACTTCGGCGCGCACTGCCTTAAGTATCTGGAGAGGAAAACGGGCTCGGTTTTCTGGCGATGAACCAAATTCATCGTCGCGCTGGTTGGTTGCTGGGGAAAGAAAGCCGCTGATAAGGTTACCATGGGCACCGTGAATCAACACTTCATCACAACCGGCCTCGGCCAAGCGACGTGCCGCCGCCACAAACAAGCCGATTATCTCGTCCATCTCGGCTTTGCCGATTTGAAAAACCCTTTCCGGATCCATGTCCGGCGCCAACCACGGCACATAGGCCAGACGGCCAGCTAAAGCCTCAGGATGGGCGATGCGCCCGGCGTGTAACAATTCCACAGAAAACTTGGCATCATATCGGTGCGCTTCTTCCACCAGCCTGCGGATTCCGGGCACATCAGTATCACGTGTAGCGCTTAGGCAGCCAAAAAAATCTCGCGCGCGGCCTAAATCCACAGGTGTCGCTCCAACACCAACCCGGGATACGCCGGTACGCGCGCAGGCGCCAATAAAGTCTACTAAGCCTTCGGTGACCTCGCCATCTCGCACCGTGGCGTGACCAGAAACCACTGGCGCGAACACCAAGCGGTTCTTTAGTTCCATCTTGCCAATCGCGAAAGGCTCAAACAGATGAGGGAAGTCATTGAAACGCGCCACTGATCCTCCTAGCGCCTGTATTGGGGGTAGGCTCGCGCCTTGTATCCAATATAGTCCCCATGAGCCGTCTTGCCCATAGTGCAAAACGCCTGAAGCTCAAACGGCTGTCTATCCGCAGGTAAACCGCCCAGAACCCCTGCAACGCGAACCCTAGTGCCAATGGGATGAAAGCCCCTTGTCTGTTGTGGTGGCTGGTAGATTACCCTATATTGCGTCAAAGTACCCGTTAGAATGTGTTAGGATGTTCACTGGCTGACGTTGCCTGGACGCATATGGTTGGGACAGGCGCGGAAGGTCAAGTCGCAAGCCTAGGGCGAGTTAAGCCCGTTTGTGCAACTGAGCCGGTAGACTCCCAAATAGGTGTTGGCGACCGGCCGACCCCGGCAAGAAACGAGGCGCTATGAAGTTCACAATAGAGAAAAACCGGTTAGCACAAAGCCTTGAGCTGGTTTCACGCGGGCTCAGCAGGCAAAGCACCCTACCGGTACTCTCCGGTGTCCATATCAACGCTACTGCTGATGGAGTGGTTTTTGAAACCTCTGATCTGGAGACCTCCGTCAGGCACCAAGAAGACGCCCTCATTGAAGAGCCCGGTGCTATTGTTGCTCCCGGTAAACTATTTTTTGACATCGTAAAAAGCCTGCCGGAGGCGGCTGTAGAACTAGCGCTTGACAGTGACCAACTGTTGATTAATTGCCAGGGCGCTCATTTTCGTGTGTCCACCATGAACCCGATAGACTTTCCGCAGTTTCCCCAGGTCGTGCCTTCTCGCTCTGTTGAGCTGCCCACCACCTTACTTCAGCAAATGGTCAAACGGGTGGTACGCTCAGTTTCGCGGGAAAACAATCGGCCCGTCTTAGCCGGTGTGTTCTTTCAAGTCGAAGAATCAAAACTGCGCCTGGTTGCTACTGACTCCTATCGCTTAGCCATAAGCACAGCTGACCTAACCCAACCGGGCACTGCTCAGGCAGCTACCAGTGCAGTGAAGCCACCCGCCAATGCCAGCGCTGGCGCTGACAGTGTGGCAGATAGCAAGCCAGATGTTGCTGCAAGCAGCACTGATGCTGAGACACCAGCCACCAACAAGCCGGAGTTTGCCACAAGCCTTGAAATGATCATCCCTGGCCTGCTTTTGGAAGACATCTGCCGCATTGCCGGCGATACCGCCAGCCTTACCATTGGTGAGGCTGAAAACCAGATTATTTTTCGCTTTGGCTCCACCACCTTCATCTCCCGCAAGATCGAAGGCAATTACCCAAATTATGAACAAATTATTCCCACCCAAAAAACGGTCACCGTTACCGTTGAGACAGAGGTGTTGCTAAGCGCGGTCAAGCGTGTGTCAGTAGTAGCCAAAAACAACACCCCAGTGCGTTTTTTGTTGCATCCAGAGGTTCAATTATTAGAGGTGCGCGCTTCTGCTCAAGATGTTGGCGAGGCCTCAGAGAGCCTGGTGGCCCAGATAGATGGCGAAGGGCTGGAAATGGGCTTTAACCACCAGTATATTTTGGATGGACTAACCGCAGCTGATGCCAAGGAAATTGTCTTTGAGGCACAAACCCCTGTTAAACCCGGTATTTTTAAGACCCTTGATTCAAGCGACTACTTTTACCTGACCATGCCGGTGCGCTTAGACCATTAGGCGCTTACGTGTGACCCTGATACGGGAAACAAGACATGCAAGAAAAAACAAGACACGCACCAAACAGCGACTTATTGCCAAAAACCCAGGCTTTCTGTCATCTGGGCGGCTGCCCGCTGGTTACCAGAGTCTGACCTTGGCCAAGATACCCTACCAGCATGCGCGTTCAACAACTCAATCTTGTTAATTTTAGAAATCACCAGCAGCTTGATCTGAGCTTTACCAGCCCGCTGGTAATTATCGTTGGCGACAATGCGGTAGGCAAGACCAACCTGATCGAGGCACTGCAGCTCCTTAGTATGCAGGAGTCCTTTCGACGTCCCGGATGGAGAGAATTGGTGCGTTGGCAGTCCGTCCCAAGCGATCCCTGCCGGATTACGATGCACTACAACCTGCCCACGGGCGTACCAGCCCATATCGCCTTGCGCATAGCGGACGGCAAACGCGCGTTTTTTCATAACGACAAAAAGCGTGGTGGCGTAGAACTGGCCGGCATGGTGCCTGCCGCGCTGTTTTCGCCCGACGACCTGGAACTGGCCAAGGGTCAACCTGCCCTGCGCCGAGACCTGATTGACGGACTAGGCGCTCGGCTCTCGCGCACCTTTGCCAGCATCAGGCGTGACTACCGGCGCAGCCTGCAGCAAAAAAATCTTCTGTTGCGTCTTGATGCTCCTGACCTGAGGGTGCTTGAATCCTGGAACCAGAGGGTAGCCGCGCTGGGCGCGTCGCTGTTTGTTCACCGCCTGGGGCTGTATCGTCAACTATTCAGCAACGCTGCGACAATCTATGGACACCTTTCCGGCGGTGAACAGCTGGCTGCGCACTACTGGCCAACCCACAGTAGCGCGTGTCTTGTGGCGCCACACGGCAGTGAGCCCTGTTTGCCACACAACGGTGAGGACAGTGAATCCAGGATGCCACACAACGGTGAGATCAGAACGTTGCAAGAAGACGGGCGGCCCACAGCAAACGAATCCCCAGAGAACGGCACGCCACCGGATAGGTGTGAGGCGCGTGAGCACAATACGATTGCAGCAGTACAGACACAACTGGAAGCGGCCATTGCCGATAACTGGCAGAGGGAAAAAGCGGCACACCGAGCGCTGATAGGGCCGCACAAAGACCGGATCGACCTGTTGATAAATGGTCGTGACGCGCGACACTTTGGCTCTCAGGGACAGCAGCGCGGCGTTGCGCTCGCACTAAAAATGGCCGAGATTGTTGTGCTTAAAGAGGTCACGGGTGCTCAGCCCATGTTATTATTAGACGACGTGATGTCAGAGCTGGATGCTGGTCGCCGGGAGCAACTGCTCAAACTGCTTAACAACGATACACAGACCTTTATCACCACCACCAACCTGAACTATTTTGACCAGCAGACCCTCCAGCGCGCGCAACTTTTACGCCTGCCGTATGAGGCGGAGCAGGCGGGCTGATCTGGTTGTTGCATCTGAGCGCGCAAACGGCTTTAGCTCTATGGCCTGTTGCGCTAACCTGAGAAGGGGAACCTATGGCTGCCGCAAAACACAAAAAGCCCCAACGCAACCGCCGCTTTTCTAGTCTGGCTGATGAATATGAGCTAGCCTTACTTCAATTGGAACGGCGCGGCCAGCAGGATGCCCAGGCCGCCGGCAGGCCAGGTTCGCGTGACCAAGACGCTACACACAACCCCAGCGCTTCATGCGGCACCAATGGCTCCCACGTTTCGCGCCCTTCCTGCGCCTCACCTCAAACGGCCCCAGCATCAACAGCCCCTCCAAACGCGCCCAGCTCCGCAGCCGCCCAGCACAACCGCCCTCACTCCCAAAAGAGCCCCTCCTTTGGCCGCCGAGACTGCGGCCGCCACAAGGTTACCAATCTACAGGTAGCCTGGCAGATGGTCGCTCCGCCCCTCATGGCTGAGCACACTGACAGCGTGGTCTATTCCAGGCGTTCAGCTGCTGACGAGGTACTGGTTTATGTGGACGACGCCGCTTTTGCCGCTGAATTAAGCATGAATAAAGAGATCTATCGTTTGAAAATGCAGGAAATCACGGGCAAGCAGCTAGCTGATATTACCTTTCTGGTATCGCGTACTACGGCCCTGCGCAAGCACCACCAGCGCCGGCACTAGCCCGCCCTTGCTCCCCTCATGCGCCTTGAGAGGCCAGTTGGCCACAGGCGCCCAGGATATCGGCACCGCGCGGCGTCCTCACACTGGCACTGACGTTAGCCTGAGCCAGGGCTTTTTGAAAGGTGCGCATAGCGGCAGGAGCCGCGCTTGTCAAAGGCTGAGACGCACCAGAGGCTAAAGCAGGCAGGGGATTGAGACGTATCAGATTAACGTGAAATCCGGGGGCGGGCACCGCGCAAAAGTCCAGCAGCGCCGCAAGCTCGGCGGCGTTGTCGTTAACACCCGCAATAAGGACATATTCCAGCGAGGGACGTCGTGAGGTGTTCTGTAGATAATAAATCAACGCCTCGCGCAGTTGCGCAAGCGGTTGGTGGGAAAGCTCCGGCATCAGTGCGTCACGTGTGGCCTGCACGGCGGAATGGAGCGAAATCGCCAGGGTAAACTGTTCAGGTTCTGTGGCAAAACGCTCCAAGGGGCGCAGCAGGCCGCAGGTTGAGACGGTGATGTGGCGGGCGCCAATGCCATAGAGCGCGGGATCGTTAATCATGCGCAAGGCCGCCAGGGTAGCATCGTAGTTGGCAAACGGTTCACCCTGGCCCATGGCAACCACATTGCTAATGCGCAAGGGAGATGTGCTGGCAGCAACCGCAACGGCCGCAGGTGCTACGGGGAGCCTATCGACTGCATCGCCGCCTGTGGCATCGGCAAAATCCTGCCGTACCATCATTAGCTGATCAAGCATCTCACCAGCGGCCAGTGAGCGCATAAGGCCCATCTGCCCGGTGGCGCAAAAGACGCAACCCATAGCGCAGCCAACCTGGGTTGACAGACAAACGGTTAAACGCCGCCTCTCAGGAATAGCCACGGTTTCTACCAATGTGCCATCAGCCAGTTGCACCAGGTACTTGCGGGTTTTATCCGCAGCCACCTGACGCTTTACCAAAGTGGGATACGCTACCTCAAAGTCCCTGTCCAGTTTGGCACGAAAATCGCCTGGTAAATTAACCATTTCTGCAAAATCACGCGCCCCCCGCCCATAGAGCCAGTGGACCAGCTGGTCGCCGCGAAACGGTTTTTGTCCATAGCGTGTCGCTATTTCTCGCAGGCCCGCATGATCCAGGCTCCTGATGTTTAACTTTTTACCCATGCTATAATTATACGTCTTAGGTTTTTGTTTTTCGTTGACGCAACCCATCTTGTCGTCCTGCGTACTGCCCCATCCTGAAAGGACAGTAACATGGCCATCCCATCAGACACAAATCCCCTGCCCAACACCGATACCGCACCCAAAATCCGACCCAGCGTAGCCTTGCTTTATGGCGGTACCAGCAGCGAGCGCGAAGTATCGCTGGCCTCTGCCGCCGCCGTTGAAACCGTGCTTGAAGATGCGGGCTACCGGTTATATAAGATAGATACCGGCGATCCCCGTTTTCTTTCCAAATTGACGCAGGCCCAGGCCGATGCCCAAGCGCAGGCCCAGCCTACTTCCCACCATCAAGCTGATGCTAAGCCGGTCACCCCCCACCCCCCACCCCTGGTTGCCTTTATCGCCCTGCACGGCCAAGGTGGCGAGGACGGCTGCATGCAGGGAGTGCTAGAACTGATGGACATTCCCTATACGGGCAGCGGCGTGTTGGCCAGCGCCCTGGCAATGGATAAATATCGTAGCAAACTTCTGTACGCCGCCGCTGGGCTGAACACGCCTCGCTTTGTGTATCTAAGCGCCGGACAGGATGCCCACCACACAACCGATCCCGCTGAAATAAGCGCCCAGCTTGGGCTGCCCTGTGTTATCAAGCCGGCTGCTGGTGGCTCCTCGGTAGGTATCACTATTGTCCGCCGCGAACAAGACATTCCGCAGGCGCTCAGCGCGGCATTTGCCTTAGGCACAAACGCACTTATTGAAAGCTATGTGTCTGGCACCGAGATCACAGTACCGGTGCTGGGCTCAAGCAAACCGCGCGTGCTTCCGGCCATTGAAATCATCCCCAAAAATGAGTTTTATGACTATGCGTCAAAATATGACGAAGGTGGATCGCGCCATATCGTGCCCGCGCGCATCTCTCAAGACGCCACCGCTGTAGCCAGTCGTGCCGCCCTACTTGCCCATCAAATCCTTGGCTGTTGTGGCGTATCGCGCACCGACATGATTATTGATGCCGATGACCGCGCCTGGGTTATCGAAACCAACACCATACCGGGCATGACCGCCACTTCCCTGCTGCCAGATGCCGCCTCCTACGTTGGCATCAGCAACGCCAACCTGTATGAGCTCTTTATCCAATGGGCGATCGATGCCTGGCAAGAAACGCGCCTGCGCTCGCAGGGATGAAACCTGCAGGCTTGTAAGCTCGCACACCAACAGACAAACGCGCGGGCGCCTGGAGGGATGCTTTCTGCATTGCCTTGCGTTCTGCGCAGGTTGCGTCTATTTATTAAGCAATTTAATACTGCCTGCCGCTCCCTTGGAGCCCTTTGTCGTGCCTGAGCATCAGCGGGCCGGTAAAATGTGCGATGATGGACAGAGAGCCAGATAGAATGGCGCGCATGACCAACCGCAGTGGAGGCAAGATGTACGATATTGCGATAATCGGAGGGGGACCGGCAGGACTTTCAGCGGCCATTACCGCGCGTGCGCGCAACAAGAACGTTGCGGTACTGTCCAATCCGGCGCAAGAAAATCCTCTGGCCAGGTCTCAGCTTGTTGAGAACTATCCAGGCATGCCCCAGGCAAGCGGGTTGGATATTTTAACCGTCATGCACGGCCAGGCCCATGCGCTGGGCGCCCAGCTTATGCAGGCCAGGGTGGTCTCGGTGCTGCCGATTTCCCCAGGCGTGTCCGCCGTGTTGGCATCAGGCGAAGGGCGGCCAGGCAAAGAGTTGGACGATGAAGCGTTGGACGATGAGCGCGCCAGCAAGAAACCAAGCAACGGAGCGTTGGGCATCGGGCAATCCGGCACAGAGCCAGACGATGAAGCGTTGGGCAACGATGGTGCAAAAACAATCCCCCATTTTTCTCTCATCACCAGCGATACGGTCATTGAGGCCAGGAGCGTTATTGTTGCCTGTGGGGCAGCCAGCGGTGGCAAGCCTTTTTTTGGTGAGCAGGAATACCTGGGCCGTGGGGTCAGCTACTGCGCCACCTGCGATGGACGACTCTACCGCAGCGCTGTGGTGCTGGTAGTGGGGCTAAGTGCAGAAGCGGTAGATGAGGCTAACTTTCTGGCCGAACTAGGAGCGACCGTGCACTATCTGGCCCGCAAACTTTCGCCTGAACTGGATCGAAGGATATTTCGTCATCAGGGCAGATTGCTGCGCATCAGGGGCGACGCGTCAAGCGTTACCCACTGCCTTATCAGCGAGCGAACAGACAGCCCTGTCACCGCATCCAACACTACCAATCTCCTTGAGCGCGAGATTGCCTGTAGCGGTGTGTTTTTGTTGCGGCCTGGCATCACACCGGACAATCTCTTGCCAGGTCTGGCACTGCAAGGTGGCTACATTGGCGTGGATGCCACCATGCGCACCAACGTTGCTGGCGTGTTTGCTGCTGGCGACTGTGTGGGCAAGCCCCTGCAAGTGGCCAAGGCCGTCGGCCAGGGCCAGTTGGCAGCCTTTGCGGCCGTGGACTATCTTGAACACGGGCCCTAAGCGACATGGCGATCACTGCGCGCTCCAGCAGGCATTGAGCATCATAGCGACTGTTAGCCTCGGTGTCTTGGGCAAGAGGTGTCAGGGGGACGAGAAGTGTAAGGGTGGCGATCCTAAGTATACGCTCCATTTCGAGCGCACAGCAGCGATCCCAAGCATATGCCCTGTACCTTACCCATGCTAGAATAGCGACCTGAGCATTTGTTTACAACGAAAGAGACACAATGAACGCAGACCCTCAGCCACCTCCTTCAACACCGGCATCCAGTGCCGCGCATACACAGAGGCCGTTATATCCCGGCCTTGAGACAGACGAGGCACAGCCCAGTGCCGCGTGCGCGCAGAAGCCGTCCTTTTATCTGACCACACCCATTTATTATGTTAATGGGGTGCCGCATCTGGGCACGGCCTATACCACGATTGCCGCAGACGCACTGGCGCGCTTCATGCGTCTGAATGGCCGGGACGTCTGGTTTTTGACGGGCCTGGACGAACATGGCCAAAAGGTAGAACAGGCGGCGGCGGCCGAGGGCAAAACGCCACAACAGTGGGTAGACGACGTGGCGCCCAAGTTCAAGGAGGCCTGGGCAAAATTAAACATTACCTATGATGATTTTATTCGCACAACTGAACCAAGGCACGTGCGCGGCGTACAGCAGTTTTTTGAACGCCTGCATGACGCTGGCTATCTGTATCCGGGCACCTATCAAGGTTATTACTGTGTGCCTGACGAGACCTTTTTTACACATGAACAGTTAGAAGAAACCGCCGCTTCTTCCCCGCGCTCCGCTCAGTCAAATGCGCCTGAACCTGGCGACGGTGAGGGGAGCCTCCCAGCCAAGACCAGTGCGTCTGCGAACACAAATGTAGCCTCCAAGACAAACCCAGCCACTGCGGCCGACCCAGCCACAGAATCATACGCAGCAGCAAAGACAGACGCGGCAGTCCCTCTCTGCCCCGACTGCGGCCGCCCCCTGACCGTTGTCGCAGAAGAAAACCTCTTCTTCAGGCTCTCGGCTTTTGAGCAGCGACTTTTAGACTTTTATGCGGCCAATCCTGATTTTATTCAGCCCCGTAGCCGCCGCAACGAGGTTGTTTCCTTTGTGCAAAACGGCCTTAAGGATCTCAGTGTTTCTCGCACGACCTTTGATTGGGGAGTGCCCATTCCCTTTGCGCCGGGGCATGTCAGCTATGTATGGGTAGACGCGCTTATCAACTACATCACAGCGGTGGGCTATGGCGACCCCAGTCCTAAGGGCCAGGCACTTTTTGCTCGACGCTGGCCAGCGCAAATTCATTTTGTGGGCAAGGACATCATTAGGTTTCACTGTGTGATCTGGCCGGCCATGCTGATGGCGGCAGGGCTCAAGCCGCCGCAAAAGGTATTCGCGCACGGTTTTTTGCTTACCAAGGGCGAAAAAATGTCCAAGTCCAAGGGCAATGCCATGGCGCCTATCGAACTGGCCCGTACGTTTAGCGTTGACGCCTACCGTTATTACTTCTTGAGTGACGTTGAATTTGGTGCTGACGGCGCAATTTCTCTGGAGCGTATCCTGCAGGTCTACAACGCCGATCTGGCCAATAGCTGGGGCAACCTCTGTTCACGCGCCCTCAATATGTGCGTCAAATTTCTGGGAGGAAAGACCCCTGAGCTGTGGGACAAAACCGTGGTGCGATTAACCCAAGAGATGGGAAACCCACTGGCCACGTTAGCCCAGGGGCTACACACGCGCTACGCCGCCGCCTTTGCCGTCCAGGACTATGCCGGTGCGATGGCTGCGGTGCGTGAGCTGGTTGATGCCGGCAATCTCTATATTGAACAAACCACTCCCTGGGCACTGGCCAAAGCGGCTGAACACGAAGCTGCCCTAGCCGCTGAACAGGGCATCGATCTCAATGCCGCCAGCGCGCCAACCGCCGCCGACCGCTTGGCCTTTGTGCTTTATAACCTTATGGAGGGCATTCGCATTGCTGCGTTGCTTTTTGCGCCGGTAATGCCCCACACCTCCGATGAGGTCTGGCGACGCCTGGGCCTGGGCGACATCTTTGCCATACAAGACCAAGAGCGGGCCACAGTTTGGGGTGGCCTGCCGGCTGGCCTGCCCACCCAGGTAGGCAATCCGCTTTTCATGCGCATTGCCCCTGCAGAACTGGGACTGTAGGATGTCAACCCGGATACTGGCCATAGGGAAGTAAGGTCACCATGCGCACAACTACGGCGGCCGCGAGCGATGTGGCCAACGGATCATCCTCTCACTCCGTTTATTTTGACGCTCTGTTTCGCGACAGCAAAAACAGAGTGGTTGCGCCGCCTGTCCTGCCTGCGGCCGCGCGTCTGGCAGATACCCATGCCCATCTGGACATGCTGCGCCATCCGCATCTTGCCCTGGCCCGCGCCGCCGCTCACGGCCTGCGCCTGGTGGTCACGGTTGTCGATCCAAATGAAAATCCTGCCTATACATTAAGCAATATTGATGACTGGTTGGCTAAGGCCCAGATCCTGCTGGATCGCTGGACGCAGCAGGGTTTACTTGCGCAGTGGACGGCCGAGGGCCTGCTCGCGACAACAACCCATGACCTCAACGGGCTGACACCGCCCCAGGTTCGCGTCATCATAGGCTGCCATCCCCACAATGCCAGTCGCTATGATGCCAGCGCTGAGGCAGAGCTGATAAGCGCCCTGCCAAACAGCCAAGTGGTGGGAATTGGCGAGATTGGCCTTGATTATCACTATGACAACAGCCCGCGCGATGTGCAGCAACAGGTCTTTCGTCGCCAGCTTGAGTTGGCCCACACTCAACACCTAAGCGTTGCTCTGCACCTACGTGAGGCCCACGCAGACGGCCTGCGTATCCTGCAGGAGGTGGGATTACCTCCTGCCGGCGCGTTGCTCCATTGCTTTACGTCTGATTTTGCTACACTGGAGCCCTTTTTAGCGATGGGATGCCTGGTCGCCTTTGGCGGCGCGCTGACCTTTAGAAAGGCTGAGCAGGTGCGTGATGCCGCCTGCCACACACCCATTGACCGGCTGGTTGTCGAAACCGACTCGCCCTTTATGGCACCCCATCCTCTGCGCGGTACCGTCTGTGGCCCAGAAAACATTGTCTTTACCGCCGCGCTCCTGGCTGATCTGCACAACAGCGACAGCTCACGCGTTGAGCCTGCAAGCGGGCCTCACGCTGCCGCCCCTTCTCTTGCCGCTCTCACCGTCGCTCCATCGGTTTGCCTGCCTCCCTCAGCTACCGCCTCTCAGCCGCCTGTTGTTTCTTTGCCTGCTCCTATCCTTGCAACCCTGTATGACACGGCCGACCATTTCTTCCAACGTTAGGGCGACCCTGGTGCTATCTGGGTCATACCAAAGGAAGCACTTAAACTGATTGACGGCAGAAAAATGCGTTTCTTCGGATTTGCGCAACCTCCAGTCACCCAATGATATTATGATTTAAGGTAACGCTTTTGAAGTGTTCCCGCAGTTGCCGTCTGCCTTTATTGATCTGCTTGTTGTAGATCCTCCGTAACTTATTCTCGCCAGTTCAAGCCCTGAAGATGTTGTATTTGACCCATTCCTTGGTTCAGGCACTACTACCGTTGTCGCTAAAAAACGGGGACGGCATTTTGTGGGCATTGAATGTGAACGCGAATAGTGCGCCTTGGCTCAAAAACGTTGGAAATGGTCAACACAGATACTGAGATTCAAGGCTACTCTGACGGCGTTTTCTGGGAGCGCAATACGTTGGCGTTACAGCAAAAAGCAAAGCTGAAATCCCACATCTCCACATCAAAACAGCAGTCTTTGCGGCTCAATATGCCGCAATAAATGGGAGTGGTGGCTAAATACCAATGCTCAACAAACCAAATTGATTTCGATATTTCAAGAAACGCTCATTGACAATACGGTTATCTAGGCACATTGGGCTGGAAGAAACTCTCGTGGCGTTACGCAGTTCAATGGCGAAGCTGTAAAGTGCATTATCCTAAATGAAAACAACACTATTAGCCGTAAACAAGCAACTGCCTTTCTTGAGCGGGTAGTTCAGTTGTAGTTTCCTGGTTCGCGAGTATTGCTGTTGCGGTACACGGCCCGCTCAATGTTCGCGACCTATGTCCCGATGGTTTCAGCGTCCTGGACGATTGAAGCGTCGCGCAGTCGGCCGATAACGTGGTTTGTTTGGCGGTGCTGGCGCGGCCGCCCCGTGTTGTGTCCTATATCTCCCTGCGCGCCTCAATGGCGCGCCCCAGGGTTATCTCGTCGGCAAATTCTAGGTCGCCGCCTACCGGCAGGCCGCTGGCCAGGCGCGTCGTTTTGATGTTTAAGGGCTTTATCAGACGCGCCAGATAGGTAGCGGTTGTTTCACCCTCAACGTTGGGATTGGTGGCCAGCAGCACTTCGCATACATCGGCTGCGGCCAGACGCTGCAATAACTCGCGAATACGCAGTTGTTCAGGGCCGATACCGTCAATGGGTGAAATCGCGCCGCCCAGCACGTGGTATACACCACTAAATTCGCCGGTGCGCTCGATGGCCGTAATGTCGCGCGGCTCAGACACCACGCAGATGATCTCGTTGTCACGCTGTCCCTGTGCGGCCTTGGCGCAAACAGGACAGAGTTTATCCTCAGCATAGTTAAAACAGCGCTCACAGAAGTGTACGCTTGCCTTAACCTCAACAATGGCGTTGGCCAGTCTCTCAGCCGTATCCGTCTCGTTGTTGAGCAGCCAGTAGGCAATGCGCTGGGCGCTCTTTGGCCCAATGCCCGGCAAACGTTCTAGTTCATCAAGCAGTTTTTGCAGGCTGTGCGTTTGCGTCATCTCAGATACCTCCGCCACCGCGTTCAGACACCAGCTTGTTTTGCCTAGATGCCGGTCTGTGCTGTCCAGACATCGATCCGCCGCGCTTTGGCACCGGCTTAACGGCCCAACCGCCCTGTCCAGACACCAGCGTGTTTTGCCCGGACACTGGCCCACCACGTCCATGCACATGCCTACTCTGCCTCAAGGGCACGTTGGTCGGATAAACTGCCGCTAAATATGATGATTTATGTGAACGAGTGATGGGTGCCATCCTAAAATCCGGGCAGGTTAAGCCCGCCGGTAACCGCGCTCATTCTGGCCTGTGCCAGTTCGCCTGCCTGCGCAAGCGCCTCATTGGTTGCCGCCAGCACCAGATCCTCCAGCATCTCAACATCGTCAGGATCAACCACATCCCTGGCAATGCTGACACTTTTGATGCTGCCGTTGCCGCTTGCGACAACCTTAACCATGCCGCCGCCCGCCGTAGCAGTCGCCTCCAGCAAGGCAGCCTCCTCTTGGGCTTTTTCCATTTCTTCTTGCATCTTACGGGCCTGCTTCATCATTTTTTGCATGTTCATCTGGGCCATGTCTATCCTCCGGTTTCTGTATGGTGGCTGGGTGAGCGCATCACGAGCCAGTGCCGTGCCGTGCCGTGCTCAATCCTCCTTAAAATGAATTGGGCTGTTCAAACTGCTGCTGAGAAAGGACTCCAGCTCGCTTTTGCTCGGTTCTGTCACGGGCTCAGGCGCTGGCTGTGACAAAGGAGAGGTGGGCGCTGGTTGGCCTGGATCAGGATCCTTGTAAGATGTTTGTTTGGGAGCGGCCGGTGTCTGGTTAGCGGCCGGTGTCTGGTTAGCGGCCGGTGTGTCAGCACTGCTGGTTGCTTGTGCGGCCCCATCAACAGGAGGCGCATCAAGGGCAGGCGGGGCTTTGGCAGAAGGAGTTTTGGCAGCCGAGGCCTGGGCAGAAGATACGGACGACGCGGCAGAAGATACGGACGCGGCACCAGAAACCGGATCACTGCCCAGCACAAAGCGCAGCGCTAGCTCCTGCTTTGTCAGCTCCCTCTTAAACTCCCGCCTTGCCGCTTCAGTCACAAACTTCAAATTAGCTGGTTTTTCTAACGATAACTTGGAAAGGCCGGATCCCGCTGGCAGTTCAATTGTCAGGATGGTACCTGCGTTGTCCAGGTGGGGCACTGAGCCGCCCAGGTTCGCGGCCATACCCGGACGACTACCCTTGATGTCATCTAAAACCCTGTCCCAGGCACGCAGCAACTCGCCTGTCTCTAAGGGTATACCTGAAGCATCGGTGCCTGTCTCGCTTGTTGCCAGGAGCGTATCTGGCGTATCGGTGTCTGTCTTGGTAGGCTGGGTGAACGTGAACGACGCGCGTGCCTTGTCCTGGGCTGGCGTTGAAGCTGGCGTTGAGACCAGCGCTTCCCTTGTTGAGCCTGGCGCTGAGCCTGATGCCGAGGCCAGCGCGTCCCTGCGTGTTGCTTCATGCCCTGTGGCGGAAGACAGCGCGGCATCCTGTTTTGGCATTGTGTCCTGTCCCGCTGCCACATCATGTCCCGCCGCCACACCTTGCCCTGGTGCTGTGTCCTGTCCCGCTGCCACATCCCGCTCCAACATTGTGTCCTGTCCCGCTGCCACATCCCGCCCGTGGTTAGACGCGGTTGGCTCCGACAGCGTTCTGTCTTGTCCTGCCGCCGCACTTGGTTTGCGCAACTCTGTGGCCTGGCGCAGTCGCTCCAGCTCAGTCTCGACCTTGTGCAGGCGCAACGCCAGGGCCTCAGTGGTCAAACTGCTGGCGGGGCGCATCATTTTCATCAGGGCAATTTCAAGGGCCAGGCGGGCGTTGGCGGCGTTTTTTAACTCGCTGGAAAGATCGCCCAGAAGCGTAAAGATGAAGGCCAGCCGCTCCGCAGAGTCAAAGGCTCGCGCTTGTTGCGTCAGGCGCTCCAACAGCTCGTTGTCCACATCCAACATGCGCGCCAGGCGTTCGTTATCCTGTTGGGTCTTTTTGGGGGATTGGTTGTCTGCGGTTGCGACCACATAAAGATTGCGTAGATGTGTGGCCAGGTCGCCCACCAAAATCGCAATGTCAGAGCCGCTTTGCGCAAAACCTGCCACCCACTCAAAGCAATCCGCTGCCTGTCCTGCCGCAATCAGATCACACAGCGCAAACAACTGGCCTGCATTGATCTCGCCCAACAGGCTCTCGGCCGCCACAAAGCTCACCGCTCCGCCGCCGTAGACCGCAATCTGTTCAAGCGCGCTGATAGCGTCGCGCATGCCGCCCTGCGAACGCTGGGCAATCAATCCCAGGGCGCTGTCGTCAGCCTCAAACCCTTCCTGTTCACAAATAAAGCGCAATCGTTCTGCTATCCGCGCGCTCTCCAGGCGATGAAAGTCAAAGCGTTGGCAGCGGGACTGAACCGTTTTGGGTACCTTGTTGGCATCAGTGGTACACAGCACAAAAACCACGTGTGATGGCGGTTCTTCCAGCGTCTTAAGCAGAGCGGCAAAGGCCGCGCCGGAGAGCATGTGTACCTCATCAATAATGTATATCTTATAGCTGCCGTGGGTGGGGGCAAAGTGAACCCGGCCGATGATTTCTTCACGCACATTATCCACACCGGTGCGCGAAGCCGCGTCCAGCTCATAGACATCAGGATGAATGCCATCGGCTATCTCCCGACACTGCTCACAACTGCCATCAGGCGTGGCGGTGGGCGCCTGCACGCACAGCAGCGCCTTTGCCAGGATACGTGCCGTGGTGGTTTTGCCCGTGCCGCGCGGGCCGGTAAACAAATAGGCGGGAAACAACGCACCGCCCTCAACAGCGTTTGCCAGGGTCTTTTCTACATGTTGTTGGCCAACAACGTCCGCAAAGGTCTGTGGCCGGTATTTGTTATAAAGAGATAAAGACATAAGCAGTTTCTCGCATCATCAAGTTTCTCGCATCATCAGGAGGGCTGAGAGCAGGCGGGCTTTTGTACAAACAGCAGAGCCGCACACTCAGCAGAGCCGCACACTCAGTGGAATTGCCAGGGGCAGCATCAGTAGGGTCGCCACGAGCAGCGCCTGCGGCGGTTGCTAGGCTATTCAAACTCGTTTATGTACGTGATGATAAGTACATCGCCCTCCGCAAGTACGGCCTCATCCATGCCCACCATCAGCATCTCGCCGTTAATGGTATAGGTCCAACCGCTCATTGCGCTTGTGGCACCAGAAGCCAATCCTTGTATGCTGTCCACAAAGGGGTGGCCAGAAAAGTCCTGGGTCACGATAGCCAACCCGGTAGCGCGCAACGCGTCCAGGGCGCTCTGCCCTTCGTTTACCGCCACTTTGCCCGCAAACAGTTTGCCGTCCGGGGCTTGGGCGATGGCGATTTCATTGCCCACAGCTACGGCCTCTGAGCAGTCTATAGTCACATCCACTACAACTTGGGCGGGCAGCGCTATCTTGGCGGCTTCGTCATTCTCGCCTGGCGTGGCGGTTTCCTGTGCTTGGTTCTGGTTGCTGGTAGGCGTGCTGGGTGCACCGCAGGCTACAGTTAGGCCCAATGTTGACAGGCTCAGAACAAGCATCATCACGCACAACAGTTGGTAGGCTGCTTTTGCCATCATGTTCTGCTTCATCGCTTTCTCCTTTGTGGTCTTGTGAGTGTCAGGTTTCCTAGTATACTAACACTACTGCCGTTGTTTTCAGGAGAGGCCGCCAAAATGGTTGAAATGTCGATATTCTCTGTAGTGATGGTGGGGCCGGAGCTGCCCTCAGTAGTGGTTTTGGCACCCAAACTGCCTTGGCAAAATGGCGATGGCCAGGCACGCGTTGTGTTGCCTATCTGGATTGGCAGGACAGAGGCTGAGTCTATTTTTGCGGTTTTGAAAAAGCGTCGACCCCAGCGGCCGGCGACTCATGACCTGTTGGCCAACACAATTGGTGCCCTGGGAGCCAAGCTGGTTCGCGTTGTGGTTGATCGTGTGCAGGATTCAACGTTTTTTGCCACCCTCTACCTAAACCGTGGCGGCAGAACCATCCAACTGGACGCGCGCCCCAGCGATTCCATCGCCCTGGCACTCAGGCTCGAGGCACCCATTTTTGTGGACGAGGACGTGATGAACGCCGCCGCCCAGCGATTTGTCACCCGGCTTGCTGACACCAGGCAACCGTTGGAAGATTCAGAGGCGGCGATGGACGAGTTTCGCGACTTTCTCAGTTCTATATCTCCAGAAGATTTTTCTAACAACACATAACGCCCAAACAGGCCAGTGACGAGACATCGCCACCCTTGTAACATCCAGGCGAACTGGTTGGGCTGATGGTTGGGTGGTATCCACCCGGCATGGGCATCTGTGCCGCCGCCGCCTCCCAACCGTCAGGCACCACTGCCAAAGCGCAGCCTGTCATAGAGATAGTTCTGGGCCACCTCTGCGCTACTGAGCTTGTGGTCATAGATACGCACTGAGGCTATTTCGCCAGCGAGGGCACTGTTAGCGGCAGTCTTTTCTGTACCCCGTATAGCTATATACAATGGTTGTTTGACGCTGAAGGTATTCATGGTATCTGACCACGTCGCTACGGTGGTTAGCGGGGTCGTGCCGGGAGGGTCGCCGCTCCCATAGAATGAGACACGCTCGCCCTCAACCCAGGCTATGCGCGGCTCTAGCTGTTGTGGGCTGCTAGCCATGCCAAAGAAATTGCTGTGGGTGGTAAAGCGCACGTTTTGATTGTCCCACTCATAGTTGATTGGCTTTGACGCAGAGACAACAGTCCATTTCGAGAAGTTGGTGTGCATGTATCCAGAGGCGTATTTTGAACTACCGCAGTTAAATGAGACTCCAAACCCAGCACTGGTGTTCCAGTTCTCCGAATACTCAAACAGCATCCCACCTGTAGCGGTGTTCGCTTTCCTAAACACAACCTCCACCGTCACCTCGCTATAGAGCGAAAGGTCAAGCGTAGATATCACGCCGTAGTCTTTATCTCCATCAAAATACAGAGAACTCTCTCGCACGGGGTTGGTATTAGAGCCATCAACATCAGTAATGGACAGTGTCAGATCATTGCCATGGCCCGATAAGTCATGCCAAAGGCCACCCAACTCTGCCAAGGTGTCTTTGTGCTCCCCCGGCCCCGCGTTGTCAATGGCATCAAGGTGCAGCAGCAGCCCGGTGTTGGTATAGCCAGGATACCTGCCTCTAAACAGCAGATAAAACGGCTTATCTAAAGAGGCGGCTACAGCTGGCTGGGTGGGGGGGTTACCTGCGGGCAGATCATAGAGACTAAAGGTCTTGGTGGAGTCCCGGCTGGGCTGATTATCTCTCATGACGGTAAGGGTGATAGAAAATGCTTTGGGGGGCAGGGTAGAGTCCGGAGCGACTGACTGAATGGTCGCCTCATAGGTAAAGGTGAGTTCCTGGTTTTGGTAGTAGTCTTTCCCAAAGACGTTTTTTGGGATGCTGTCACCCTGGCGCAGATAATAGAGCTGGCCTGTGTTGGTGGGCACAATGGCACCTGAGCCGTTTTCCTGACCAATAAACAGTACATCCCCCGAGGCGGCAACGGTGGCAGGCAGCAGGCTGCCTGTAGGCTCTTTGACTTCTATGCTGGTAGCATAGAGCAGGCGCTCTTTGATAAAATCAGCACTTGTTTCAGCAAGTTCTTTGTCTGATTCCTTAAAGTCGGTAATGCGCAGAAAGTTTGCGCTAAATGCCATGATAGACGTAACGATGCCAATGACCAGGCCAAAGATAAGCAGGCTAACAATCAGCTCAACTAAGGTAAAGCCACCTTGGCTCACCAAAGAACTGCCGGCTTTGCGCGCAAGGCAACTCCGGCCAACCAAAGGGCCGCCAGATTCGCACAACGCTTGTGTTTTAATCACCATGGTGCGCCGCACTCCCTTCAGGTTGTACGCCAGCGCAACTAAACCGCGATTTTAGCACAGTTAGGGGCAAGCGCGCAGGCTAAAGCCTTATCTACCTGTGGAAAGCAACAAACAAACCCAAACCTTACGTACTATGGCTCAACCGTTTGGGTAGAGCATGTTGCTCTATCATTGGCGAACCCCAAACGAGATTTTGGCGCGGATGCTCTATACCACCTCGTCCCCTATGAACAAGCAGTCCGTTTTAGTAAGGTTGTAGCCGCCTACTGTGGCACCCCCTCCTGCGCCTGCGGTGCCACAGCAGGGCTGCTGCGGCAAGTGAGCAGGTGGCATTTGGTGGGCCTTTAGCTATAGGAACTGATGCTCAAAAGTACCACTCCAATAAGCAGAGGCACCAGCATGCACAGGCTTAAGATGGTGATGCCAAGTCGTCTGCTTATGCGCTCTGAGTTTTCATCAAGGCCAAGATCTTTGAGGTCTAAGGTTATCTTGTGCGCCAAAAAGATGTACAGCGCAACCAGACACAGGGCTATAGGAGCAAGCCACAGGAAAGAACGGACAAGTAAAGAGCTGGGCACGGCAAAAAGGAACGCCCCTCCACGTAGGCTTAGTAGGTTGGCAAAAAAGATGTGCAGGCAAAAGACGAAAGGCACAACCAGGAGTGCTCCTAGGCCGCAGGCTACCCCCAAACCCGGCCAAAAGCGTATCGTCCTGTGCGGACGAGGAGTCTTAGGATTGTCCTGCTCTGGGGTTTCCTGCTGATTGTTTTCTGTCATAGTGATTGTCTCCTTTTTGGCAGGAAGCTCACGAGGCAGTGCGGTGAGCTAAGTCCTGCCTGCGCGTCTCAAGGGCCAATGAGCCCCTTTGTGCTATGCCAGGTTCTTCAAAATACTGCTTAACCATTGGTAAGGACCAAACCCAGCAAGAAGGTATCCCAGAAAATAGGCCAGATTACTAGAAATCATCCAGGCTGCCAGGGTTATATAGCCGATCCTCTTTGTCTTGACCACACGGCGGTAGAACATCCTCAAGGCCCACAGGGAGGCGACTATGACAACACCCAGCGCAAAGATCGTGCCAGCAAACTCACTGTTGAACCAGTGAAAAAGAGGGAGCAGGGAGGTGGCCGCACCAACGCCTAAAAACACGAAAAAAAGTTTGGGCCCCTCCCTTGTTACCAATACGCGCCTGCCCTTTTCTATGGGCGTTCCGTCTGCATTCGCGTTGCTCTCATCTATCTCGCGTTTGTTCACAAAACACAGCAGAAGCATACAGAGGAATGCCAAAATCAGCCACAGCAAAGCTAAGACAAAGAAAGGAGGGAACCCCATGCTCCAAAGTCGGCTTTCTTCTACAAGCACCCAAGAGCCCAATACAACTATTTCCAGTATTGCCAAGGCAGACAGCCCAATGCCCAGGACAAGAGCTTTCATGAAACCTTGCGGCGCGCTATAGGGCTGCCACTGACTACCTGCCTGTTTTGACTGCGTATCTATGGGCTCTGGCCCTTTTTCTGTGTCCATACTCTTAACCTTTCCGGTAAGATGCGCGGTGCCTACTGTGGTGCCCTCGCCTGCGTCTGCGGTGCCACAGCAGGGCTGCTGCGGCAAGTGAGCAGGTGGCATTTGGTGGGCCTTTAGCTAGAGGAACTGATGCTCAAAAGCACCACTCCAACAAGCAGGGGAATCAGCATGCACAGGCTTAAGATGGTGATGCCAAACCGCCTGCTTACCTGGGCTGAGTTTTCATCAAGGCCAAGATCTTTGAGGTCTGAGGTTATCTTGTGTACCAAAAAGATGTATAGTGCAACCAGACACAGGGCTATAGGAGCAAGCCACAGGAAAGGGAAGGCCGTACTGAAAAAATTCACATGCTGCCCTTGTCCGTGTAGCATTGCCAACAATATCCTGAGACAAAATACGAAAGGCACAACCAGGAGTGCTCCCAGGCCGCAGGCTACCCCCAGGCCCGGCCAAAAGCGTATCGTCTTGTGCGGACGAGGAGTCATAGGATTGTCCTGTTCTGGGGTTTCCTGCTGATTGTTTTCTGTCATATCCATCTCCTTTTTGGCAGGAAGCTCACGAGGCAGTGCGGTGAGCTAAGTCCTGCCTGCGCGTCTCAAGGGCCAATGAGCCCCTTTTCGCTATGCCAGGTTCTTCAAAAAATCTCCCAGCCATGCATAAGGCCCCAGCAACAACACAATTACGTTGCCTAGGAGGTAGGCCAGATTGCCAGCAACCATCCATGCTGCCAGGGTTATATAGCCGATCCTCTTTGTCTTGACCACACCGCTGTAAAACACCCGTAAGGCCAAAAAAGACATGGCTATGACAACGGCTGAGGCCAGGATAAAAAGCGGCATGGCATATACACTGTCAAAGAAACGCAGAAGAGAAAACAGGGGGGCAATCGTGCCAACGACTAAAAACGCAAGAAAAAACTTGAGTCCTTCTCTGGTTACCGATATACGCTTGCCCTTTTTTGTGAGGGAAGCATCTGCGTTCGCGTTGCTTTTAGATACCTCACGCCTGGTATAGAAACACAGCAGGCTTACACATACAAGTGCCAAAATCAGCCCCAGTAGAATTAATGCTGTTACAGGCACCATCCCCTTGATCCAAGACCGGCTTTCTTCTACAAGCACCCAAGAGCCCAATACAACTATTTCCAGTATTGCCAAGGCAGATAGCCGAGAGCCCAGAACAAGAGCCTTCATGAGGTCCTGCGGCATAAGAGAGAGCTGCCACTGACTACTTGCCTGTTTTGCCTGCGTGTCTATGGGCTCTGGCCCTTTTTCTGTGTCCATACTCTTAACCTTTCCGGTAAGACGCGCGGTGCCTACTGTGGACCGCGCCTGCGTCTGCGGTGCCACAGCAGGGCTGCTGCGGCAAGCGAGCAGGTGGCACTTGGTGGGCCTGTCCTTTTAACTTTAGCTAGCGTGAGTTTCAGACTTTTTTGAGTCAGCTTTCCATAATACGAGGTAGACAGGCTTTCTCCTCGGGCAGATCGTAGTGCAAACTCTCAAAGACTCAAAACTATCCCCCACAGCTTT
>JAITRZ010000059.1 GCA_031288185.1 Coriobacteriales bacterium | reverse complement strand
TACTACTGGCTTCGCTCTCCGCGCCTCTTCACTTACGGGGTCGCTATGGTCAACGCCTCTACGGGCTCAGTCACTTTCGGCGGCACGAGCAGCACGTTCGCCGTCCGCCCCGCTTTTCGCATGAATCTGTCATAAATAACTAAAGACGAGGTAGAGCAATCCAGGCGCACGAGTACGGAGCAATCAAACGGAATGTAGACAGCATAGTGAACGGCGGAGCGAATAGGGAGAAGGGCAAAGAGCGCAGTGCCAAACTATAAGTACGGCTGTCAGCCCAAAAGGATTACTCATCTCGATAACCGCAGTAAAACGTAAGGAAACCCCGGAGGAGGTACTTACGCACCTTTCGGGGGTTTCGATGAAACTAATGTACCAAGCCACTCACTTGATGTCAATGACAACTCTGTGACGGTTGACAAATTTCAGTTTGTTGATACCCTTGATTTCCTGGGCCCATTTGGTTAATTCCCGTTTAAGCGCACTGTCCGGTATCCGCTTTACCCGGTGTGAATCAAAAACAATGTTACCGGCTTGTTTGACGGCTCGACGAAGGTTTTTTCCACAAGGCTGATCGAGCTTCCGTTGGGAGCTTTTAGTTCCCATTTTACCAAGTCAATATAGGCATCCGCGCTACGTTCTCGCTCACATTCGCTTTTCCTGATGAACGCGACAGTATGCCCGACTGCTGCCAGCGTCTGAGCCGTTTTTAACTCATGCGGCCAGATGTTAACGCCACTTGGAATGATTATCTTTCCTTCTGATTTCTGCATCAGGCAATTGTAGCAGCGAGGACACTTGTCTGAAACCTTGCCCTGTGAATATTTCTCTCTATTCAAAGAGACTTTTCGGCAGGGTTTGTTTTGGGTGTGCTACACCTCACCCACCCATTCACTATAAGATAGTAACTACTAGTTGACTTAAACAACTATCGCCGCTATACTGCTTTGCTGGTTAGGAAACACAGCCCTCCCTATCGTGAAACACGGCCGAGCTTTCGCGCCAAGCTGTCGCGGATTTTTGGTTGGAGGCAACAAAACGTCTGTTTAGGAGATAACCAGTGGAGCAAAGCAGGCAGGCAATCTATGACATCGTCGATAAGGGCCTGGAAGGTAACGGCCTGTCAGATGGGGATATTCGGACGCTGTATGCGACTGACCCAGAAACGCCGGAGGCTTTCTACCTTATGTGGGCTGGCCGTCAGCTGCAGCGACAATCCTCCAACAACATCGCCGAGGTGCACGCCCAAATTGGCCTCAACGGTTCGCCCTGCCCAAAAAACTGTCAGTTTTGCAGCTTTGCCGTCTGCAACAAGGTGCGTCAGGGTAGGCTTGAGATGTCAAAGGAGGAGGTGGTGGAATACGTCCAGATCTACGAGGAACAGGGCGCCAACGCCCTTTTGATGATGGTTACCGCAACGTATCGCTTTGAGAAATTGCTGGAAATGGGGCAGGCCGTGCGCGAGGTCATTAGCAGGGATATGCCGCTTTTGGCCAACACCGGCGACATGAGCCTGGAACAGGCCCAGCAGCTCAAGGCCGCTGGCTTCAACGGATGTTACCATGCGGTGCGCATGGGCGAAGGGGTCACTACAACCATACCGGTTAAGACCCGCCTTGAAACCTTTAAGAATATACGCGCGGCCGGCCTGTCGCTTTCTACCTGTGTCGAGCCGGTTGGCCCGGAGCATACACCAGAAGAGCTTACAGAAAAAACACGCATCTGTATCGAGTCTGGGGCACTGTCCGCTGGCGTGGGAAAGCGCATCATGATTCCTGGCACCCTGCTGGCAAAATACGGCCAGCTTAACAATCTTATTGCTGGACGCAACATTGCGGTCTATCGCCTGGCTGCCGGGCTTCAGCCGCGCCTTAACTGCGCTGGCGGCACTGACCTGGCCTCGGCTATGGGCGCAAACTTGGCCTGGGCTGAGGTTGGAACCAATCCCCGTGACACTGAAAAGCGTACTGAGAAAGGTGGAAGAGGAGTTAGCATCGAGTTTTGCAAGAAAGTCTTTCGCGATGCTGGTTGGGACGTGCTCCAGGGCCCGTCTCCCGGTTGGATGCTCACCCAGGAAAACGCCGCATAATATGAGCGCTACTGCGTACCGAATAACCACTGCGGTTCTCTTGCTGCTGATGTTGGTGGGTGTGGGAGTTAGCATCTATCCGGGTGGTTGCGACGCGCTTATTCCTACTGAGACAGGGGCCGTGCCCATGAGGTGTCACTGGTCCTTTCTGGCGACATCTGTCCTGTTTGGCGTTGGAGCACTGGGCAGCCTGGGGCAATTTACCCTTACAACAAAGGAGGGTCGTCGTGTTGCCGCTGTCGCTTTCCTGCTGTTGGCGGCCACGGCCGGCTTTTTGCCCAGCCCGCTTGGCATCGGTATCTGTTCATCTGACGGAGGGGCGCAAAGCCTGGCTGACGGCGGAGAGATGATGACGCTGTGCATGGTTGACGGTGGCAGCATGGACTGTCAAATTACCGCGCCTCTGATCTGGGGTGTCTGTGCGCTGGTTGCGCTTATCGCCATCATTCAGTGGGCCAAAGCTGACCCTGATGGGGCCGTCAAACCTCGGTTTCAAGACGGCGCATGATGCCTGCTTCTCAACTGGGCAAACAGACGCGTTTTTTGCCCATGCCTTCAAGGCGGATGGCGACGCTGAGAGAGGTAGTCTTTCTGCTGTTGCCCGTAGCGGGCATACTTATTGCCCTGGGTTTGCACCTGGCTCTGCCAGACGTTTATCCCCCGCAGTATGAGCCCTCTGCCTACAGTCTTACGCTGTTTGTATGCCTGCTTATCTACCTTGTATTCATGATTTTTGCCTGTTTCTTTCCCAAATTGCGCGCTGTAATGCTACATCTTAGTGGGCTTTTACTGGTGCTGTTTCTGTTGCTGGAAGCTTTGGACATCGGTACCCTCAAAACTGGCATCCTAAGGCTGCCCTTCATCCCTAGTCCTGATAAGACACTCTCGACCTTTACAACCCACACGGCAGAGTTGGGCAAATCCCTCCTCGCCTCTTTGCAACTGCTGCTTACCGGACTGGCTATTGGGTCTGTCACCGGTTTTATCTCCGGCCTATTGATGGGTTGGAGCCGGCTTTGCAGCTACTGGCTCAGCCCCGTTCTCAAGATAATAGGCCCGGTTCCCGGCGCTGCCTGGATGCCCATAGCCGTTGCCTTCATGCCAACGTCTCATGCCGCCGGTTTGTTTCTTATCGCCTTGGCAATGTGGTTTCCCTTTACGTTGATGCTTTCCTCGTCCATCCGCGATACTGACAAGCGTCTTATTGAGGCTGCCCGTGTCCTGGGTGCCAGTGACGCGTATCTTCTGCTGCATGTGGCGTTGCCCTCGTCGCTTCCGGCGATCTTTACCGGCATGTTCATGGGGCTCTCAAACAGCTTCTCAGCCCTGATGGCAGCCGAGATGCTTGGGGTTAAAGCCGGTTTGGGTTGGTACATCACCTGGGCGCAGGGTTGGGGAGAATATGGGCGCGTCTATTCAACCGTTGGTGTCTTTATCATCATCTTCTTTACGCTCATCACCCTGTTATTTAAGGTTCGAGACCATGTTCTCAAGTGGCAAAAAGGGCTTATTAGATGGTAAACGCAAGCAAGCACAGCCTGTTGGCACAGGATGTTACCCGTATCTTTACCAATCAGTTTGGATCCGAGCTCCTGGTTTTGGATAAGGTGAGCCTTTCGGTGAAGGGCAGCGAGATTGTTGGTATCGTTGGACCATCGGGTTGCGGCAAGTCTACCTTTTTGCGGCTGGTAGCAGGTTTGGACAAACAGCAGGGCGGCACCCTGCTCTATGATGGCGCACCGGTGACCGGCCCCCACTATGACCGCGGATTGGTTTTTCAAAGTGCCGCGCTTTTTGATTGGTTAACCGTCTATGAAAACATCGCCTTTGGGCTCAAGGCTCGTAAGGTTTTTAAGGGTCAGGAAAATAAGGTCAGCGAATACATTGAGATGATGGGTCTGGGTGGTTTTGAGAAGTCCTATCCCTACCAAATATCGGGCGGCATGGCCTCGCGGGCGGCATTGGCTCGAACCTTCATACAGGATCCCGGTTTGGTACTGCTGGATGAGCCTTTGTCGGCCCTTGACGCTTTTACGCGTATGGCTATTCAAGAAGAGATAATCCGTATGCATCGGCTTAAAGGCGCTATTTACCTTCTGGTGACCCATGACATCGAAGAGGCGATATATCTGTGCGATAGGGTGATAATCATGTCGCCTCGCCCTGGTCGGATCATCGGAGAGATAATCATAGACCTGCCTCATCCGCGCGACCGTGTTGACGATGCGTTTATTGTCAAGCGGCGCGACGTTTTTGATCGACTTTCAGGTGTGGTTACAGAAGAACTAACGATGGAGGAGGTGCAATATCCCATGCGCGTATAGCGAGAATGTGAGGGTTTGGATCACGTCAGGGTCGCAGCCCCCACCAGAGGGGGCGAGTGAGGGTAAAGACGTGGCGGTTGCGGTCGAAAAAAAGTCATGCTCCTTTACAGAGGGGGCGGGCGAGAAAAACACGAGAGAAAGGTTTTGATCATGAAAGAGGCAATTTCAAGAAGGAAGTTTCTGCAAGTATCTGCGGGAGTGGTCGCCACAGCGGCCACTGCGTCCCTTGTTTCTGGTTGTACTCAGACAGAACCACCAATAAACAACAACACTCCCACCACAACAACCACTACCGCTCCGGCCAGCTTGCCGGCCGTCATCGGATACTGGGGTGGCACCTGTGAAGCGCCCATCTATGTGGCTTTTGAGAAGGGCTATTTCAAGGAATGTGGCGTCGACGCTGAACCATTGCTTATAACGGCTGGTACCGCCGAGCCGCTTGCCAATGGTGAACTGGACTTTTTTGAGGCCACACCCAACTTCTTTCCTATGATCAAAAACGGCACTCCGGTAAAACTCATTGACAACGTTCACACCGGTTGTATCCAAGGTGTTGCCAGCGCGAGCTCCGGCATCACAAGCGTCAAAGACCTTGAGGGCAAGACCGTTGGTACCTTTGCGGCACAGGATATGGGGCAGATTTTTCTGTCTTCTGCCATGACCAAAGCGGGAGCCGACCCATCTAAGGTAAATTGGGTTGTCAACGGCGGCGGTCCGGCCACGTTGTCCGCCCTGTTTTCAGGCTCAATCGACGCTTTTGCGCACTTTGATCCCTACCCAGAAGTAGCAAACCTGTTGGGAGCCACCAAGATCTTCAACAATGCCAAGGATGCTCCCTTTGCGGGCTACACCTGCTGTTTTCTGGCAATGAACCAGCTCACGCTGGACAAAGCAAACGGCCCTGAGCTGGCCAGCCGCGTTGCCAAAGCCTTCCAGATGGCTGATGAGTTCATCATGGCCAATCCAGGAGAGGCGGCCAAGATAATCCAGGAAGGCGGCTATGTCGCCTCTAGCGCAACCATCCTAGAGAACTTTGGTTTTGTGGCCCCCAGCGAGTCTGAAACCATCGACATTCATGAGCGCCTGCTTTCCTCCTATTATTTTGGCGGCGGCGACCGGGAAGCCTATGAAAAGTCTATCCGCGCCAACTGGGACATCTGTAATGATGCGGGGGCGCTGGACGATGCTCCAACCGATCCGGCAGCCTATGAGACGTATGTCGAGAACCTTGTCACGTTGGCAGGCGCCTGGTATGGTGGTAGCAAGTAGGTGCAACAACGGCTAATAGTAATAGTTACAATAGCAGATATGAAAACCGTAGTGATCTGATATGCTCTCATTGATAGTTCAGAGTTTGCGCATGCATCGCATTCAGACAATCGCAGTAATACTTACAACCGCTGTGAGTATTACTGCCTTTGTCGCGCTCCTGTTGCTCTATGGCGGTATGCAGCGGGGTGTCGCCCTTGCCAAGGAACGAGGCGGGGCGCAGGTTCTTGTTGTTCCCCGTCAGGCTACTGAATATCTTACCGATGCCGACCTGTTGTTTACCGGTGTCGCCGCTCCCGTCTATATGGACTCAGGAATGGTCGAGCAGATAGCCAACATCAAAGGAGTCAAGCGTGTCGCTGCGCAATTTTATGGTCAAACCCTGGCTGAGAGTTGCTGCTCAACAAGCAACGAGATACGGATTATTGGCATTGACGCTTCTCATGACTGGCTTATCGGGCCTTTTGCGAGCTATCCCATCGACCAAGGGTTGGGCACAGATGAGGTGCTCATAGGACGCAACGTCAGCGGTTTTGAGTCAGGCAGCGGCTCTCTTTTGGGCCATAAGGTGCGCGTTGTGGCCAACCTGGAGCCAAGCGGCACCGATCTGGATAATGCGGTGTTCATGAACATTGACCGTTTGCGTGAACTTGTCGCGGGCACGGCCCAGCTTCAGCATTTCTGGGACACCTATGGTTCGCCCCAGAAACTGGTTTCTGCGATCCTCCTAGATTATGAGGAGGGACAGGAGCCCTATATCATCAAAAACAAGATAGAGGCCCAGGGTGTCAGGGTGGTGGAACGCTCCCAGGCTGTCGCTGATTCTACCCGGCAGTTGCAGGTAGTTTTTGCAGTTATGCTGGTGGCGGGAAGCATCCTTGCCCTGGCCTCTCTGTTGCAGTTTATTGCCCGTTTCTACTCTCTGGTCTGGGAACGCAAATCAGAGATGGCCCTCTATCGCGCGCTGGGAGCAACGCGCAAAAATCTAAAGGTGGTCATTGGCGGTGAGGCTCTTATCATCACCGGTACAGGTGCCCTGTGCGGCGTCATTATTGGCCTGTTGCTTTTTCAAGTTATGTTTTCATTCACGCAGTCTGCGAGTGCGTTTCCCTTTACGGCCCTGCCACCCTGGACAGTGGCAGGGGGGGTTATTGCCATCTGCCTTGTCTTTTTCTGTTTTGCTGCCTGCGCTATTGTCATGCCGCTGCGCCAGGTCAACCGGCTTGATCCGGCCACGGTCATGCAGCAGGTTGACATTGGTTAGCGCGTTCGCAGGAAAGATCAGCGCGTTCGCAGGAAGGGATACCGCCGATGCTTTTGCGCATGCGGGATGTCAGCAAAAACCTGGGCCCTGAGCGCATCCTTCAGGGGATCTCATGCGCGCTTGACAGAGGTCAAAGCCTGGCCATTGTTGCTCCCTCTGGGGTGGGTAAATCAACTCTGCTCTCCATCGCAGGGCTCCTTCTAGTGCCCAGCGCGGGCGACGTTGTCATTGATGACAGGGAAACCGCCTGCCAGGATGACAACGAACGCTCTCATCTGCGGGCGACTAAAATTGGTTTTCTCTTTCAACATACTCAGCTTATTGGATCCCTGCGTGCCATCGAAAACGTTATCGTACCGGCGCGTTTTGCTCCTACGGCAACCCAAAAGCTGTCCAAGATAGAGATTGCCGAGCGAGCAAAAAAGTCACTGACCGCCCTTGGCCTTGAAGATCGCCTCTATCACTATCCCCACCAACTAAGTGTTGGCCAGAAACGCCGCGTTGCCACAGCTCGCGCCCTCTTTCTCTGTCCGGCGCTGATCATCGCTGATGAGCCAACTAATGATCTTGATGATGCCAATGCCCACACGGTTGTCGAAGCGCTTTTTAGACGGGTGCGCTCCGGGGATGCGGGCCTGCTTTTTGCCACGCATGAAAAGCGGCTTGCGAAGCAGGCGGATACCATTTTGTATCTGTAGGACGGTATCTGTAGGGCGCTTCCCAGCCTGACTTGGTACGGGGTGCCACTCGGCCTGATCTGGTGCAGGGTGCTAATCGGTCTGATCTGGCCGGTTTTCGCAACTCTTCCGTTTTTGTTCCCCCTTTTGCCTGCTGTATGACACACCGAGGCTGTGATGCCATGAGGGGGTTAGTACATACCGGGTTTATTTGAAGGAAGCGTATCATGGCGACATCAAGCATTGGGCAAATAGTAGTCTTAGATGATGATATGGCTGATCGAATGATTGGGTTGTTGGAGACTGCCAACGATAGACCTTTCAGTAAGCGTAGCGAGTTTTTTTGACGACGCATCTGATGAAGACGTTGAACGTTGGGTTGCTGTCCTAATGCAGACGAGCACGGCATAGTGGCAGGCTACCAGGTTTGTTCACTAGGGTCTTTCCTTGAGGTCAGCAGTGTGCTGGAACTTCTTGCTGCCGTTTTAAGGAAGTTTCATTGTTTGCGTGATCGACAACTCGAAGACTTCACCCATAATAGAGCCACAACCTATGAAGCCAAGGATTTTAGCAGAACCTATCTTATTTTGGACACATCATCTGGTGCAGTGGATGAATTCCTGCCGGTTGCCGCATTCTTTACATTGGCAATTACCGCTACTGATTATAACAATATAAGGAGAACCAGAAAAGAGAAAGTATTAGGCTCAAAACCGGGGCGTAATACCTTTAAGGCTTTTCCTGGCATGCTTATTGCCCAATTGGCGCGGGATGATCACTGTACTCCAGAATTTATTGATGGTGATGGCGAAACACACCGCCACAAAGTCGCGCCGTAACCACAAACACGCAACCTTGCTATAATGCAACCATACCCAGACTCAAGACACGCGGAAAGGACAGCGGCGTGGCAATCTCCACAGCAGACTTCAGAAACGGCAAGGCTCTTTTAATTGACGGCAAACCAAGCCTTATCATTGAGTTTCAACACGTCAAGCCGGGCAAGGGTGGGGCTTTTGTGCGCACCAAGATCCGTGATATTCGTACGGGCCGGGTTAATGACCTGACCTTTCGCAGCGGTGAAAGGTTTGAGGAAGTTCATCTGCAATCTCAGGAGATGCAGTACCTCTACCATGACGACCAAAGTTATCATTTCATGAACAAGGATAATTTCGAGCAGATCACGCTTGATGCCGCGCAGGTAGGTGAGGCTATCAAGTGGCTCAAGGAAAACGACACCGCCACTTTACAGTATGCCGGTAGCGAGCTGATAGCGGTGGAGGCGCCGATGTTTGTAGAACTGGAAGTGGTCACCACAGAACCTGGCTTTAAGGGGGACACTGTGCAGGGCTCCAATAAACCGGCGACCCTGGAAACCGGTGCCGTTGTGCAGGTGCCAACTTTTGTGGAGATTGGTGATACGCTGCGCATTGATACCAGGGATGGACGCTACATCACCCGCGCCTGAGCCCCTGTTTCCCCTTCTATTGACTCCGCGCGCTTGGCGGTTTTCCTCGCCGTCTGCTCTTGCGCGTCAGTTACCTGCCGTCAGCTCCATCTCATCATCTGTCGCCCGACTGTTGAGCCCACTCGTCCTTTTCCTCTCAAACCCTTGATCCAGGCGCCTCGCACCTCTCAAGGTAGGCCCCTGACCTGCCATCCTCTTATGACCTGCCGTCCTGGGAACGATTGCGCGACTGTTTGCACTTCTGTCCCTATTAGTTGCTAAAATAGGCTACGCACTTTCTTAGGAGCCGCTATGAGAACCTTGCACATCATGGATACAACCATTCGTGATGCCCATCAATCGCTGTGGGCCACGCGTATGAGCATCGGCGAGATGCTGCCCATCCTTTCCAAGATGGATGAGGTGGGCTATTGGGCCATTGAGTCCTGGGGCGGAGCCACCTTTGACACCTGCCTGCGTTTTTTGGATGAAAATCCCTGGGAACGGTTGCGAGCCATCAAGAAACACTGCCCCAATACCCCGCTATCCATGCTGCTGCGCGGCCAGAACCTGGTGGGTTACCATCACTATTCTGCTGAGATAGTTGACCGTTTTGTCAAGGCCGCGCACCGCAACGGAATCGACGTGTTCAGGGTTTTTGATGCCCTCAACGATATTCGCAATGTCCGGGACTGCGCCAGGGCCATCACTGAAACCGGTGCCCACTTTGAAGGGGCAATTTCTTATACTATGAGTCCCGTGCATACCCTGGACAGCTACATTGAGTATTCCCTGGAGTTAAAGAAATTAAACGCCGACTCCATCTGCATCAAGGACATGGCCGGTATGCTCACCCCTTATCGCACGGAGCGGATGGTCAAGGCCCTGCGTGAGAATGTGGGGCTGCCGGTGCATGTGCACTGCCACTATGTGGGCGGCATGGCTCCGGCCAACTATATCAAGGCTGCCGAGGCCGGCGCGGCTATTGTTGACACGGCCAGCGCCCCTCTGGCTTTTGGCAACTCCCAGCCGGCGGTGGAGATGATAGTAGCGGCCTTGAAGGAAAGCGGCTATGACACCGGCCTGGATCTTGACACCCTGTTTGAAATAAGCGAGTACTGGGAAGGGGTACGCCAGCGCGGCAACTACAAGCGTGGTGTTAGTTCGCTCATTCATATGCAGGTCTACAACCACCAGGTGCCCGGCGGCATGATGAGCAACCTGGTAAGCCAGTTGGAGGTGCAAAAAGCCTCAGATCGCCTGCCAGATGTGATGGAAGAAATTCCCCGGGTGCGGGCAGAGGTTGGCTATCCGCCGTTGGTTACGCCGATGAGCCAGATTGTTGGCACCCAGGCGGTGTTTAACGTGCTCACTGGCAAGCGCTGGAGCGTCATTTCCACTGAGATGAAAGACTATATTGCCGGTTACTATGGCCAAGCTCCCGGACCTCTGGATAAAGACGTGGTAAAAAGGGTGTTGGGTGACCAGCAACCGTTAGACGCGGAGACCCCGCCTTCAACACTCGCTACCACGACGTACGCAGAAGTTGCTAAAGAAGCAGGCGATTTAGCTCAGACTGAGGAAGACGTACTGATGTGGGCGCTGTTTCCCAATGAGGCCCGCACCTATCTTTCCAAGCATCGCACTTCAGAAAAAACGCCGTGGCTGATGGAAGAAGAGTCCGCGGCCACCAAGGAGGTGGAAACCGTGGACATGAATCAGATTCGTGAGCTCATCAGAATTGTTGAGGAAACCGGGGTGGGTGAGGTCAGCGTAGAGGAGGCCGGCTCTAAGGTCACGGTTCGAGCCGCTGGCACCACCCTGGGTGAGTTTAAGACCAGCGCTGTAGCTGGCGCTCCTGACGCGCCGCTTATCGCGCCGGCAGAAGGCAGTGGTGCCAGCGTGGCCGCCTCTCGCGCCGCCGCTCCCTCAACCAGGGCCGAGGTCAATCCCGATGGCATTGAGCGCCCACTCACCTGGCTGCCCGTTAAATCGCCGATGGTTGGCACCTTTTATGCGGCACCAGCCCCGGACAAGCCACCATTTGTAGAAGTGGGTACTGAAGTTGTGGCTGGCCAGACTTTGTGTATTGTTGAGGCCATGAAGCTGATGAACGAGATCAGTTCTGAACAGATGGGTGTGATTCGTGAGGTCTGTGTCACTAATGCCAGCCCTGTGGAGTGGGATACGGTGCTGTTCTACCTTGAACCGGCCATCGATCAACCTCTGGCGGACACGGTCGGAAACCTGACGCCGGATGATTAGCGTCAGGATGAACGACACCCGCTCTCACACCAGTGAGTACGCGCCAGTACATGCGCAGGCCGCCACGGGGTTGGACGGCACCCGCTTCTGCACCAGCGAGTACGCATAATGTTCAAAAAAGTGCTGATAGCCAACCGAGGGGAAATTGCCCTGCGCATCGTACGCGCCTTACGGGAGTTGGGCGTGGCCAGTGTTCAGGTCTACTCTGAAATTGACGCTGACACCCTGGCGGTACGGGAGGCAGATGAGAGCGTGCGCATCGGTCCGGCGGCCGCAGCCCAGTCCTATCTCAATATCCCAGCCATAATCGCCGCCGCCTCTTCCCGTGGTGCTGAGGCTATACATCCCGGTTATGGCTTCTTAGCTGAAAGCGCAGACTTTGCGCGCATGGTAGCGGATAACGACATGATGTGGGTGGGTCCTTCTCCTGAAAGCATCGCGTTGATGGGCAACAAAAGCCAGGCTCGTCAGACCATGCAGCGTGTGGGGGTGCCCACCCTGCCTGGCAGTGACGGAGCAGTAGGTGGTTTGGATGACGCTGTCAGTTTTGCGGATACGGTTGGTTATCCGGTGCTGATCAAGGCCAGCGCCGGTGGTGGTGGCAGGGGAATGCGCGCTGCCGCCAATCCCGGCGAGTTGGAGCAGGCACTGAGTTCAGCCAGCGCCGAAGCCCTGGCAGCCTTTGCCGATGGCACGGTCTATCTGGAAAAGCTCATTCAACGTCCCCGGCACATCGAATTTCAGGTTCTGGCTGACAGCCACGGCAATGCCGTACAGCTGTTTGAGCGCGACTGCTCGGTGCAGCGTCGTCACCAAAAACTGGTCGAAGAAGCGCCCTCGCCGGCCCTTGATCCTGTGCTGCGCGCTCGGATGGGGGAGGCAGCTCTGGCGGCGGTACGAGCGGTAGACTATGTGAATGCCGGCACCGTGGAGTTTCTTCTGGACGACGACGGCAACTTCTACTTTATGGAAATGAACACACGGGTACAGGTCGAACATCCCGTTACTGAGCAGGTTACCCTTATCGACATCATCAAGGAGCAGCTTCGTGTGGCCGCCGGCGAACCGCTCAGTTTTCTGGAGCGTCTACCTGCCCAGCCGGTTGGTCATGCCATCGAATTGCGCATCAACGCCGAGGATCCCGCTCATAATTTCTGGCCTTCTCCCGGCACCATCCACCGGCTGCGCCTGCCGGGTGGTCCGGGCGTGCGCGTGGACAGCCACGTCTACGCCGGTTATACGGTGCCACCCCACTATGATTCCCTGATAGCCAAACTGATAGTGTGGGGGCAGGATAGAACAGAGGCTTTGGCGCGCGCCCGTCGTGCCCTGGATGAATTTGAGATCGAGGGTATCAAAACCACCATCGATTTTCACCGTCGGCTCCTGCGTGACGCGGTCTTTATTGCGGGAGAGGCCCGTACTGACTTTTTGGAGAGGAAGCTATGAGCAAAGAACAGACCCAACAAGTGATCATTGCGCCTGGGGTGATCGAAACCATCGTCGCCCTGGCAGTGGCGCAGGTGGATGGGGTGGCCTCTGTGGGCGGCCGCAGTCAGTCTGGGCTTCTCAGCGGCGTTTCAAAGAAGCACGGCGTACCCGGTGTCCTTATCCTGGAGGATGAGGGACTGCTGAAAGTCGATCTGCGTATCTGGGCCTACTATGGCTTCCAGTTGCAGGAACTGGCCAAGCGGGTACGCGCGGCGGTGGCCGATGCCCTGCTTTCTCAGGCTGGTATCAGCATTGACCGTGTGGACATTACCATTGACGGCCTTGCCTTTAGGGCTTGAGCGCAAACGTGGCCGCTGTTCAACATCAACACAGTCTGGCCCGGCAACAGGCCCTGCAACTACTCTATCAGTATGAGGTGACCGGCAGCGCCCTGGATCGTTTGGCTACCACAGAGTGCCTGATGGTCGAGGTGGGCATGCCCAGTAGTTTTACCTGGAGGTTGCTCAAGGGTGCCTGCGCCCATCTTGATGAAGTCGACGCCCTCATTGGTCAGGCCGCAAAAAACTGGTCTTTGCAGCGGCTGCCGTTGGTGGATCTGTGCGTGTTGCGTTTGGCGGTCTATGAAATGAAATACGTGCGCGAAGTGCCCATCAGTGTAACCATTAATGAGGCGGTTGAATTGGCGCGCGTCTTTGGCGGCGATGACGACTCGCCTCGGTTCATCAATGGGGTATTAGGCAACATCGACAAGACCCTGCGCGGCAAGAAGCCACAGCCAGGTGAGGCGTTACAGCCAGGTGAGGAGCATTAAAGTACGTTGAGACAAACTTGGCGTTGGCTCACAGGTAAACCAGCCGTGGAAAAGGGGGGAAAGGATGCGTAAGGAGGAAAGTGGTGAATGACAAGAGTTCATATGAACACCTGCGCAAGCGTTTGGAAGAGATAGTTGTGCAGGTGCGTTCCAAAGACGTTCCCCTGGAAAAGAGTCTCAATCTCTATGAGGAGGCTTTGCGCATTGGGGGTCGTTGTGTCGAGAAACTGGAACAGACTGACTTCAGCAGTGATGAGTTGGCTGCCGCTGGTGACGCATTGCTCGCGACATCTCTGCCCGCAGTCACCGAGCCTGCCGACGTTAGAACAGTTGAAGAGGATACTGCCAACGCGGGGGACACTACCAGCGACATCGCCTCGGCTGCTGCCGCCAACAATCTGCCAAGCGACGGCAGCGATATGGCCGCCTTCGCCGACCCGGCTGGTGTTGAGCCGGTTGCCGGTACAGACCCGGCCGTTGATACGGATCTGGCTTCCGGCCGCGTACCTGCTGCCGACCCGGCCGTTGGCCTGGCTGGTGACGACAGCGATCCTGTTGGTGACGTTGATTCAGTGACCGATTTCTCGCCGTCGTCCAAAGACTAGCCTGCCATCTGTTTTTCTACCAACGTGCCTTCACTGCTCAAAAATATCGAACGTCCTGATGACCTCCGCGCCCTAACCGTTGAGGAACTCAAGCAGCTTGCGAAAGAGATCCGCCAGCGTCTGGTAGAGGTGACCGCCAAAAACGGTGGCCACCTGGCCTCATCACTTGGCGCAGTGGAAATCATCCTGGCCCTGCATAGCGTGTTTGACTTTTCCAGTGATCGGCTGGTGTTTGATGTTGGCCATCAGTCCTATGCCCACAAGTTGATTACCGGACGTAACGCTGCCTTTGACACTCTCAGGTGTTTTGGTGGTATTAGCGGTTTTCCCAAACGCCAGGAATCCATCTACGACGCTCATGATTCCGGCCATGCCTCTGATTCCCTTTCTATAGCCTGCGGCCTGGCTAAGGCTCGCGATCTGGATGCCGATCATCGTGAGATCGTGGCGCTGATAGGAGACGCGTCGCTGTCCGGCGGTCTGGCCTTTGAAGCGCTCAATCAGATAGGACACGACCAGTGCGATCTAACTATCGTCTTAAATGATAATGAAATGAGCATTTCTCCCAGCGTTGGGGCTCTGTCGCTTTATCTGGGTCGCGTGCGAATGAGCCGGCCTTACCGCGTAACCCGCGACACCGTTGAGGGAGGGCTTGAGCGCATTGGACGCGCTGGCCGCGCTTTGGTTAGCGCTGGAGAGGCCGCCAAGAGTTCCTTTAAGAAACTTGTGGTGCCCGGCATGTTTTTTGAGGATATGGGTATCAAATATCTTGGGCCGATAGACGGCCATGCTGTCTCTGATATGATAAGTGCCTTTAACGCGGCCAGAAACTACCGGGGGCCGGTTCTGGTGCATACGATCACTCAAAAGGGTAGGGGATATGCGCCGGCTGCCGCCTGCCCCGAGGCGTTTCACGGCGTAAGCTGCTATGACCCGGCAACCGGAGCAGCTGCAACCCAGAATACGCGACAGACATACACTCAGGTGTTTAGCTCCAGCCTGTTGGCTGAGGCCAGACGTGATAATGATATCGTGGCAATAACGGCGGCCATGCCTGCGGGTACCGGCCTGGACGGTTTTGCTGCCGCCTTTCCCCGCCGCTTCATTGACGTGGGTATTGCTGAGGAACACGCCGTGGCTCTCGCGGCCGGGTTGGCGCTGGCGGGCAAAAAGCCGGTGGTGGTCATCTATTCCAGTTTTCTGCAGCGAGCTTTTGACCAGCTCGCCGTGGATGTGGCCCTCCAGAATCTGCACGTGGTGCTGTGTCTTGATCGCAGTGGCCTTGTGGGAGAAGACGGCGCAACCCATCACGGGGTCTTGGATTTGGCCTATCTGCGATCACTGCCCTCCATGCGTATCATTGCTCCTTCTGATGCCGCCAGCCTGCGTGATGGCCTGCACACCGCCTTGACCCTAAGCGATGGCCCGGTAGCCATTCGCTATCCGCGTGGTTGCGTTCCAGGGTCTGCTCCAGAAGACCTAGCAACCAATGGGAAACCGTCGCTGTTACCACTGGGCCAGGCCCGTCAGCTGCGTCAGGGACAGGATGTAGCTCTCTTGGCTCTGGGCAAGATGGTTACCCTGGCACAGGCCAGTGCCAAGTTGTTGGCCGCTCAGGGGATTGAAGCCAGTGTCTATGACATGCTCTGGGCCAAACCTGTCGATGCGGCAGTGGTGGCAGAAGCCGCGCAAACCCGTCTGGTTGTCACTCTGGAGGATGGTACGATAACGGGCGGTTTTGGCTCGGCGGTGCTGGAAATGCTGGCGACCGCGCCCCAGCGCCCACCGGTTTTGACCCTGGGTATACCCGATGTTCCTATCAGCCACGGCAGCCAAGAATGCCTGTTTGAGCAAATTGGTCTGATACCTGAGCGCGTCGCGTCGCGGATACACGAGCACCTTAATGCGTAGGAAAAAGACACGGGACGCGACACGCTCCTCCTCTTCTTCCCGCAGGCAGGAGCCCATCGTGGCACGCTCCTCCTCTTTTCCCGATAAAAGCGCGCCTGTCGCTACGCGCTCCCTCTCTTCTCCCCGCCGGCAGCCCTGTCGTCCTCGCCTGGATGAACGTCTGGTGCAGTTGGGCCTCTGCCCTAACCTGGCCTGCGCGAAGCGAGCCTGTCTGGCCGGACTCGTGAGCGTTGACGGAGTGATTATCACTCAGGCGGGATACCGTCCTTTCCTCCAGGCTACGGTTCACCTAAAGGCCGTCAAGCGCTTTGTCTCTCGTGGTGGCGATAAACTGGAGGGAGCCCTGGAGCGCTTTGGCTTTGCGGTAGATGGCCTGCGCTGCGTTGATATCGGCGCTTCCAGCGGCGGATTTAGCCACTGCCTGTTAACCAGAGGCGCGCAGTCTGTGACTGCGGTAGACGTTGGCTATGGACAGTTTGATTGGCGCCTGCGCAATGACCCGCGGATACACCTGTGGGAGCGTGCAAACTTTGCCCACATCAAGCCACAACTCCTGGGCGCGCCCTTTGATTTGGCAGTGGTCGATCTCAGCTTTACGCCTCTGGCACGGCACAGTTGCGCTTTAGCCGCGCTGCTTGGCCAGCCGGGTCACCTCATTGCGCTTATCAAGCCACAATTTGAGGTGCCTCAACCGGCGGCAAGCGGCGGTGTGGTGTGCCAGAGCGCAGTGCATGTACAGGCGATAGTGGCGGTGCTAGAGAGCTTGCGGGAGGCCGATCTGGCCCCCCAAGCCCTGACATATTCTCAGCCGGGAGGGCAGAAGGGCAACCGCGAGTTTTTTGTCTGGGCCCAACATTGCGGCTTGCCTGCTACTATTGACGCGCAACAATTCATATCAGGGATTTGATGCGCTTTTTCGTTTCCAGAAACGCGCGTCATAAGCGCGCGGGAGGTGTGACGCATGGCGACAGAAGTTCTGTTTGTTGTTCCTACCATCAACGCCAAGGCTTCTCAGGCTGCCGCCGAGGCCCAGCAGTGGTTGGCTGAGCGGCAGGTTCACTCCAGTGTAGTGGATGCCGACCAGTTGCTGATTGGCTCCTCAACGCTTCAGCATCTGGTTGCTCATGGCAGGCGCTTTGCGCTGGTCTGTGCCCTGGGCGGCGACGGCACGGTGCTGCGCGCTACTCGTGTCGCGGCCCTGGCAGATATTCCCTTAATTGGTATAAATTTTGGCAGTTTAGGATTTTTGACGGGCGCCCATTCCGCATCCCTGCTGCCCGCGCTCGAGGCTTTTTTGCAGGGGCGGCTGACCAAGGAGCGCCGGGTGATGTTGAGCGCGAACATCTCCTTTAGCGACGGTTCCCACGCTCAGTATCAGGCTTTGAACGAGATTGTGCTGGGTCGCCAGAGCTTGGGACGTGATATTCGCGTGCGGGTCGCTATCAATGACCATGCCCTGCCAGAATTTCGAGCGGACGGCATGGTTGTAGCCACGGCTACCGGCTCAACCGCCTACGCGCTGTCAGCTGGCGGTTCCCTCCTAACGCCAGATCAACGGGGCCTGTGTGTTGTGCCCATCTCGGCCCACAATCTGCGTTCCGTCAGTTTTGTCTGCGGCCCGGAGGATACCATCAGTCTGTTTCCCCTTGCACGCAGTGGCCAGCGCGCAGTGGCCTACATTGACGGTCAGATGCTTGCTAACGCGGATGGTGAGCGAGATATTGTGTCTGTGCTCGTAAAACGCGCGCAAAAAGAACTGCTTCTGCTCAACTATGACGCTCCGGATTTTTATGCCAAGGTTGTTCGCCTGCTATCGGGAATGGAACACGAGCATGTTACTTGAACTGCGCGTCCGAGACCTGGCCCTCATTGCGGCCGCAGAGCTGGAGTTTGCTCCTGGACTAACGGTGTTAAGCGGCGAAACCGGCGCTGGCAAGACGGCTCTGATCAACTCCTTGAAATTGCTGGTGGGTGAGCGCGCGGACAGCAGTGTGGTGCGCAGTGGAGCTACCGAGACGCGGCTGGAGGCGCTGTTTAGTACCGGTTCTGCGGCGGATTCCCCAGAATACCTTGTCAGCCGGCGGCTTGGAGCCGATGGTCGTTCGCGTTGTTATCTCAATGACAGCCTGGTCACGGTCAAGACATTGGCTCAGAGCATTGGGCCGCTGGTTGATCTGTATGGTCAGCACCAACACCAGTCGCTGCTACGCGCTTCTGAACAACTGAGGCTGCTGGATGCGTATGGCGGGCAGACCCTAGCCCGGACGCTTTTGGCCTATCAGGAGATTTTTAGTGCCCATGCTCAGGCCCAGGCCGATAGGGAGCGGCTGCAAGAGGCCGTAGGCAGCACAGCTGCCAGTCGCGAGCAAGCGTCCTTCCTGCTGCGAGAAATCGCCAAGGTTAATCCCCAGCCTGGTGAGGATGATGATCTGCGCGCCACTCTGCCCCTTTTGCAAAATGGTGAGGAGTTGGTCGCCGCCGCCGAGGCAGCACTGCGGGAGTTGCGCGGTGAGGGCAGGGCTGTGGACAGCCTGGCCCAGGCTGCTGCCCGGATGGAGGGTCTGATGGGGCTGGATCCTGCGCTGGATGCGCTGGCCAACCAGTTGCAAAGCCTGGAGGTTAGCGCTGCTGAGCTGGCCCGCGACCTGCGCAGCTACCGCGACAGCGTTGAGTTTGACCCTGAAGCTCTTGAGCAGACGCTCAATCGTTTGGGTCAGCTGGAAGGACTAATCCGCCGTTTTGGGCCGCTTCAGGAAATAATGGCCCTGCGCCAGCAGGCTGAACTGCTGTTAGCTGATGCCGAGGACGGGCCACTGCGCCTTGAGGCTGCTGAAAGCCGCCTGGCCGAGCTTGAACAGCAAAGAACCGCCGCCGCCGCCGCGCTGGCCAACTGTCGGCACAGTTTCGCTCAACGCTTCTGCGCTCAGCTGGCCCAGGCAGTAGGCGAGCTGGCGATGCCTCAGGCGGCTTTTGAGTTTGCGGCGACCACCTTACAACCTCAAGACTGGACACTGAAGGGTTCAGAGCGCCTTGAGCTGCTGTATCGCCCGGAGCCTGCGGCCCGCTTTGCCCCCTTGGCCAGGATAGCCTCCGGCGGCGAACTGTCTCGCCTGATGCTAGCTCTCCAGAGTCTGCAACCGCAGGGTCATCGGGCCATGACGCTCGTGTTTGATGAGATAGACGCGGGCATCGGTGGCAAGACCGCTCAGACCTTGGCTGTTCACCTGGGCCGTCTGGCGCAGAGCCATCAGGTCATCGTCATCACCCATCTGGCGCAGATAGCGGCCTGGGCAGACGTGCATCTGGTGGTGCGCAAGCAGCAGGATTCCCAGGGTTCTGAAACCCTGATTACCCGCGTCCAGGGCGAGGATCGCCTGCTTGAACTGGCCCGGATGCTCTCTGGCACCCAGGATGACGTCGCCGTCTTTCATGCGCGTCGCTTGCTTGATCAGGCCACCGCCGACAAAGTCGCGCTGGCCACCGTACACGCAGTCGCGCCAGCCACTGCACACGCTCATCCTATCCGGCCAGAAGCGGGGGAAGAGGCGACCGGTACTTCTTCTTCGGAAAACACGATGCCTTCAGACAACGCGGCAGCTTTAGGCAACGTGGTGCCTTCAGCAAACACGATGCCTTCGGGCAAGGGCGGCACAAAGGGGCGACAACGCGCCACGGAGAGTACATGATAAAGAAGAACCGCGCAGGTACGCTGGAATCCCGCCTCAACAATTGTGGGAGCAGACAGCCCTTCGTTTGGGTAAGACGATGAGCGTATCGGGTATCGCGCTCAAGGGAGCCAAGACCAAAGAGCTGGTCAAGCGTCTGGGACCAGAAAACATCGCGGTTATCAACCACCAGGACATTGATAGGGTCTCGGCGGATTCGCTGGTCGCTTGCCGGGTCAAAGCAGTCATCAACGTAGCCGCTTCCATCAGTGGCCGCTATCCCAACCTAGGACCGCAGATAGTGGTAGACGCGGGCATCCTGCTTATAGACAACGTTGGCCCAGAACTGTTTGCTAAGGTTAACAACGGTGACGAGTTGCACATCAGCGACAGCGGCGAGATTAGCTCTGGCAGCCAGATTTTGGGCACGGGCACGGTCTTGGACGCGGCACGGGTTGCGCTGGAACTTACCGCCGCTGAACTGGCGATGGACAGCGAACTTGAGCAGTTTGTGCAAAATACCGTAACGTACTTAGATGAGCAATCTGTCGCTCTTATCTATGATCCCTGGGTACCCAGCATTCGCTCCAACATTCACGGCCGTCACGTATTGGTGGTTGTGCGTGGCTATGATTATCAGGAAGATCTGCGCGCACTCAGACCCTATATCCGTGAGGTGCGTCCGGTGTTGATTGGCGTTGATGGGGGAGCGGACGCTATCCTGGAAGCTGGGTTTCAACCTGACATCATTATTGGCGATATGGATTCAGTGAGCGACCAGGCCCTGCTAAGTGGGGCTGAGGTTATTCCTCATGCGTATGCTAACGGAAGCTGTCCTTCTGCGCGGCGCCTGGAATCTTTGGGCATCAAGGCTGAATCCTGGCCTTTGGCGGCGACCAGTGAGGATCTGGCCCTGCTGCTGGCCTGGGAGAAGAAGGCCGATCTGATTGTAGCTTTGGGCACTCACTCCAATCTTGTTGAGTACCTTGACAAGGGACGCAGCGGTATGGCCTCCTCATTTCTGGTACGCCTGAAGGTTGGTACTCGTCTGGTTGATGCCAAGGGCGTCAGCAAGCTCTATCGCGCCGCGCCTCCTTCCTGGCAGGTGCTCATTATGCTCCTGGCTGCCTTGGCGGTGGTGATCGTCATATTTTCGCTTTCAGCGCCTCTGCGCGACTCCTTTAACCTGTTGTGGTTGAACATTCGGGCCAGTTTGGGCATTTAAGCGCGTTCAGGTTTCCTTACCAGTAAAACGCATTGTCTCTGTTGCGTATCATCGCTGTTCGCCCGCCTCCAACCGGCTTCACACGGGCCAATCGGCGGACAATAAGATGGCTATTACCGTTGTATGAGATGAATCATAAAGCCCCTATGACACCTCACACCTTGCTTCTCAGGATAATCTTCTCATAAATTTTGTAGGGCGGATGCGTTGAGGAGGTGAGTTTGGGTACTGCCCTGTGTCGCAGGAGGACGTGCCGCGTCAGGAGGATAGCGCGGTTCAACTGAGGTGGTGCGATGTGGCGCGGGTTTTTCCGAAGCAGGTTCCATTACAAGTAGGTTCCACAGTTAAGCTCGGAGTATTGGAGGATAAATGTCAGAAAGCAATCGATTTACGGTCTCAGAGATTATCGACAAGCTGGGCGTCAACCCTTTCACCTGGGTGACGTTCTTCTTTCTTGGGTTTGCGATGATCTTTGATGGCTATGACTTCATGGTCGCCAGCCAAACCACGGCTAACGTGGCCAACACCCTGCAGCATTTTATCGCCCTTGGTGGTGATACCGCTAATACCTCAATTGTCAAGGTTGTAGAGGGCAAGGCCCAACTGCAGGCACTGGGAAGTTCCATATCAACCTGGGGTCTTTTGGGCATGGTTATCGGCGGCGCGTTAGGCGGTATCCTGTCTGATAAGATCGGCCGTAAAAAGACCTTGGTCATCGCGATCATCTTCTATGGCGCTTTTACGCTGCCCCAGGCCTACGCCACCGATTTTGCGTTTTACGCCACCACCAGGCTTATCGCTGGTTTGGGCGTTGGTTCCTGTATCCCGGTAGTGACCACCTATTTCTCAGAAACCATTCCCTCCAAAAATCGCGGTGTGTTTGTAACCTTTGGGATGGCCTTCATGGTCTTTGGCTGGGTATTGGCCGGTTTGGTTATCACAAACCTCAATGGGATCAAGGATGCCATCGTCATCCCGTTTGCGTCCGACGCGATGTCTGAAATCTACTCGCTTACCGGCGCTGACGGAACCCAGTTGGCAGGACAGACCCAAAACTGGCGCATGGCCTACCTGATAGGTGTGCTCCCGGTGCTCTATGGCGCATTGCTTGGTCTACTCATGAAAGAAACCCCTCACTGGTACGCAAATTCTGGTCGCACTGAAAAGGCAGTGGAGCGGCTGCGTGCTCTAACCGCCAACAGCACCCAGGACTTTGGCACCCTTGACGCTGCTAACCTGATTGTTCCGCCCAAGGTCGCCAGCGCCAACCCCAAGGTTCTGTTCTCAAGCAGATTTATCGTGGCCACCGCAGCTATCTGGACGTTGTATTTTATTGGCCAGGTGTTTGTCTATGGTCTCAATCCCTGGATGGTGCCCATGATGACGGGCTTTGGGTATACACCCGCTGATGCCTCGGCCATGCAGACCTTCAACAATGTGGCTGCTATCTGCTCCAACGTAACGGTCGGTTTCCTTTCCGATAAGTTTGGCCGTAAGCGCACCCTGATCTTCTCCTGGCTGTTCTTGATGGTAGCGGTTGTTATCTTTGCCCTTACCGTTGGCCCAGGTGCGTTTGCCTACTGCATGTTCCTGTTCTTCCTCATCGGTTTTGCGATGAATTTTGCCATCACTGGTGTACAGCCGCTGATGCCAGAGAGTTATCCCACGCAGGTGCGAAACACCGGGGTTGCCTGGTGTCAGGCTTTCGCCCGCTTTGGCGGGGCCGCAGCGCCTATTGTCTTTAGTGCGATTACGCCAATTTTTGGCGGCAATTGGAACCAGATCATGCTGTTGTTGCTGGCGCCGGCGGCTATCGGCCTGCTCTGCACCTTCGTCTTCCTGCGTCGTGAGACTGGCGGCAAGGATCTCGATACCCTCGTAACTGAAGCCGTAAAGTCATAAGGAGGCATGTCATGGAAAGAAAAGAAAACGATATTGCTTTTTGGAGCATGATGGTAATTTTGACCTACATGCTTATTGCCTGCATCTTCTGTCCGCTGTTGCTGACAGGTAATGCGGCCTACGCAACCGTCCGTTTGCCGCTTATGATTCTGGCTTTGATACTTCCCTTTATCCACTTTTTCATCTTTGCTGGTTTGGAGATAGCCAAAGGCGGAAAGAAGTAGCTTTTTCACAACAAGGGCTCAGCCGCTACTTGGGCGGTTGAGCCCTCCTGTTAAGAGCACAGGCTCTTTGAGAACCGTACGTTCTCTGGGCGCGTGCGTTTTCTGAGGGCTCAGGCCCTCAAGCCACAGGCAGTCCCCGTGGCGCAACTTTGATTCTCGCTGTCGCAAGTGGGTACGCGCTTGCCCGCTTGAGGCAGTAAGGATACAGCAGTGTTCGTATTGTCCAGAAGCATCCCAAGAAGGAGGAACATTATGGCAATGAGTAGAGAGTGGAAGAAGCAAAACCCTGACGGTTCTGTCAGTGTGCGCACCACGTGCTGGTCACCACCCGGTGACCACCCGGTTGGCTGTGGTATGTGGCTAACCGTCAAAGACGGCAAGTTGGTTGACGTGGAAGGAGATGAGGAACACGCCATTACCCAGGGGCGCCTGTGCATTCGTGCGTTGGACTTTCCTGAGATAGTGCACTCCCCCTCACGCATCCTTTATCCGATGAAGCGTGATCCTGCGGACAGAGGCAAAGACAAATGGGAGCGTATCAGTTGGGACGAGACGTTTGATTTGGTCTGCGGCAAGGTCAATTACTTTAAGGAGACCTATGGTGCCGAGTCGATCCTGGTAATTGGTGGTACGGGCCGCGAGGCTTGCATCTACTATTATCCGCTTGCCTTCTCAACCCTGCAAACTCCCAATGTCTGTTATGCGCAATCCGGTTGGTCTTGCTACGGACCGCGGTGTTCTATCACCGATTACATCCTGGGCGCTGGCTATCCTGAGATCGATTTTGCCGGTTACTTTGAGGATCGCTACGACAACCCTGAGTTTGAGCTGCCCAAGTACATTGTTTGCTGGGGTAAAATGCCCCTGGCCTCCAACGGCGACGGCCTGTTTGGCCATGCCCTCATTGACATGATGAAAATGGGCACCAAGATTATCATGATTGATCCGCGCATCACGTGGTTGGGCGCACGCGAAGGCAACATGAACTTGCAGATAAAGCCGGGCACCGATGCCGCTATCGGCCTTGGCATCGCCAACGTCATTATTACTGAAAATCTTCAGGATCAAGAGTGGATTGACCAGTGGTGCTTTGGTTGGGATGAGTTTAAGGAGCGTGTCTTGCAGTACACCCCAGAACTTGTTTCTGAGGTTACTTGGGCGCCTGTTGAGCAGATAAAAAAGGTCGCTCGCGCTATGGCTGAGAAGCCTGTTTCCATCGCCTGGGGCCTGGCCGTTGACCAAAGCCCCAACGGTACGCAGGTTGGTCATATCACCATCGCTCTTCAGGCGATAACCGGCAATATCGACATTCCTGGCGGTCTTTGCGTAGGCCCACCCTCATCGCTTTTGGGCAAGTGGCGCATGGAGACCCGTAAGGATTTGGCTCCTGAGTTGTGGGACAAGCGCCTGGGTTCTGCTGAGTATCCGGCACTGTCTAACGCCATGGCGACAACCCATCCAGACTTTACCTTGGATGTGCTGGAAACCGGCGAGCCCTACGAGATCAAGATGCTGTGGTTCAACAGCTCAAACAACCTGGCTCCTACCTGCTGCGCCGCTCCGATTCGGTGGCATGATGCCTACATCAAGGCTGAGTTTGTCGTGGTGCAGGATCTTGTCATGACCCCCACGGCCATGGCCTGTGGTGATGTCTTTTTGCCCCTGCCCACGGTTTGTGAGCATGACGCTATCGTTATCACCCACTATGGCCGCAACACGGTCTTTTTGGGTGCCATGAACGAGGCTTTACGTGTTGGTGAAACCATGTCTGACGTTGAGGTCTGCATTGAGTTTGGCAAGCGTCTCAACAACGCTGGCCCAGACGGTACCTCAACCTGGAACGTCTTTGAGGGCGATACGCGTGATAAGTACGTCCCAGACTTCTTCTCCAAGCAGACTCTGCCAGAGCTGGGCTTTGACTTTGATGAGTTGCGTCGCATTGGCCTGTATCAACCCGGTTTTACCTATCGCAAATATGAAAAGGGCCTGTTGCGCTTTGACGGCGAACCTGGCTTTAACACCGTTACCGGTTTGGTAGAGCTGTATTCAACACTCTTTGATGCCTGGGGCGAGGATCCGCTGCCCTACTTTGAAGAGCCACGTTGGAGCCCGGTGAGCCATCCTGAGCTGGCCGATAAGTATCCGCTTATGATGTGCACGGGCGCTCGTGAGTACAACACGTTCCACTCTGAGCACCGCATGTTCCCCACGTTGCGCCACTTTCGCGAGTATCCCGATATTGAGATTCACCCGGACACTGCTGCCAAGTACGGCATCCAGGAAGGCGATTGGGTGGAGGTGGAGAATCCTTTTGGTCGGGCGCGTCAAAAGGCTACTTTGGTTATCACTATCGATCCGCGCGTAGTACACACCCGCCATGGTTGGTGGTATCCGGAGCAGGACGGCGAAGAGCCTAATCTGTTTGGTGTGTGGAAGTCCAACATCAATAACCTGGTGCCGCACTTTGATATCGGCCGCCTTGGTTTTGGCGCTCCGATGAAGAGCGTGTTCTGTTCTATCAAGAAGGTTGATGACCTGCATGGTCTCAAGCTAAAGAAGAGTTACGACATCGTTAAGGATCTGGATGAGCTGGTTGCCGACGAAGGCGTTGATCCAGCGCGCGTGCTTGACTATCACAGCACGCACAGACCTGGTATCGCCGCAGCCATGGAGAAGCAGAAGAACAGGCCAACCTATGTTGCCGATGGGGTAATTCCCGCACCGAGTGGACTTTCTCTGGAAGTTCAGTATTAAGACAAGTCGCCTTTGAAGGAGGTTATGAAATGGCATACGAGAACTATGGTCTTTTGTTTGACTATAAGTATTGCTCCAACTGCCACACCTGCGAGGTGGCTTGCAAATACCACCTTAAGACAGACCTGGCCAAAAAGCCCGGTATTGTAGTTTTGGAGAAGGGTCCCTACCATTTAGATGAGGATGACCCTGATGCGTGGGATTGGGATTATATCCCGGTGCCCACAGCACTGTGTGATTTATGCGTTGACCGTCTTGAAGCCGGAAAGAAGGCATCGTGTGTTAAACACTGCCTGGCTTTCTGCATCGAGATAGGCCCGGTTGATGAGCTGGCCAAGCGTGCCCTGGAGATAGGCCATAAGGTAAGCATCATCAAGCCGTAACGGCATTTTGACGGTGGCCCCGCCTTGGGCGGGGCCACTCACCAAGGTTCGTTGCCGCCGAAACATTGCCTGTTTAGGCCCGTGGCAATGGACGCGACTAGGATTTTGAAGGAGGGTACTGCTATGACTTTTGATGAATTTGTTGATTTGAGCACTGAAGAGCAGCAGACCTGGCTCAATGCAAAGCTTGCAGATGGCAAGACACCGGAGGATGTTTATGCCATACTTGGCACGGATAAGGCCGGTTTGGGCAAGATTGGCGTGTTTTACGTGCCACCTAAGAAAGCGTTCAACATCAAACCAATGCGTGGCTATCAGACCACTCGGCTTAGTGGCAATGAGGCCGAGAGCGAGATCATCAAGGGAGCTGAAATGGTGGGCGATAAGGCCAAGAACGAAAAAGCCATCAAAGGCACGGGCCTCGCTTAAGGCGGGTTTTGTCTTTGGCCGCCTCAAAAAGCCAGGAAGAGGTGGCCAAGTGCCTTGAACGGCTGCTTACCGGTTAGCTTTTTTAGGCCAGCAGGAAATGTGTTATGATGGGGATGTTAGTGCAGGCAACCTAGTTGGGAGATTGTATGTGTTTTAGGCCAGCGGGCGTGGACATGCCCGATCCAGTATGTCCGGAATGCGGTAAAAAGCTAATGGTAATTGGCGGCGTTGTCATGAAGAAATGTCCGTTTTGTAAGGCTGATTTAAGCAAGTACGAGGATGAGTACAAGGCCCAGATGGCCAGTGCTATGGGCGGAGGTGCCCCTGGTGCTCCTAAACCGCCCGGTGCTCCTGGTGCCCCTGGCGCTCCCAAGGCACCTGGTGCTCCTAAACCGCCCGGCGCTCCTGGTGCCCCCAAGGCTCCTGGTGCTCCTGGTGCTCCCAAACCGCCCGGTGCCTGATTTGGCTCTCTGTGGCTAGTGGGTAGCCCAAAGCCGATGTCCCCCAAGGGATATGTATAGGGCTCATACGACTGTTGCAGCCGTGTGGGCCCTTGCTTTGAGCAGAACATGAAGGAGTTGCGCAATGTCTTGTGGTTATGGTTGTTCTGGCTGCGGGCGCTGCCAGGGCGGGTTTCAATCCAAGATCGTTCCCCGTGGGTTTTGCGAGCAATGCAATACCTTTAATAGTCCCACCGCGAAAAAATGTAAGAAATGTGGCGCGACGCTTGATCCAACTAGTGTTAAGCGGGTGCGTCCCGGCACCCGATAGAAGACAGCGCAGTGATGCCAAACACTGCTTGGCAGCAAGGCTATGAGGAGGCCTACATGAGTTCTACAGAGTTGTCCATTGGCCAGATTAAGAGTAGAAGAATTGTCTACCTTATAAGTGCCACCATCACCTTGTTGATACTGGGTCTTATTTATGCCTGGTCAATTTTTGCCGCTCCCATCGGCAAACATTTCACCAGCTATGGCCCATTTCTGCCGCAGGTATTCCAAGTTTCAATGTTTGCGTTTTGCCTGTCAGCTCTGGGTGGGGCACAGCTTATCAAGAAAACCTCTGCAAAGCTCACCATTATCGTAGCCGCCATCTTGATGGCAACAGGTTTCATTCTCACCGCCTACGGGGCTGGCTTAGATGTATGGGCCCTGTTTTTGTTCTACGGTGTCTTTGCTGGATCAGGTTGTGGCATTGCCTATAACGCAATCATTTCGCTTGTTAATCCCTGGTTTCCTGATCGCATCGGCCTTTGTTCCGGTGTGCAAATGATGGGTTTTGGCATTTCCTCCCTGGTGTTTGGCTCAGTGGCTAACGCTATGTTTGGCATTATGGACTGGACTACGGTGTTCATTATCATCGCCATTGTCGCCTTTGTAGTCATGCTTGCCTTGGCGTTTATTGTCAAGCCCGCACCCAAGGATATTGGAACCAAACTGGGGCTTGAGGGCGCAACAGCCAAGGCCAAAGTGAGTCCTACCCAACAACAACCCATACTCAAGACCAAGGTCTTTTGGATTTATTGTGTCTGGGCCACTTTTATTATCGCCTGTGGCCTTACCTTAATTGGGACTGCGGCACAGGGAGCCACCACACTGCATCTTGATGACACTATCTTTGTTGGGTTTGGTGCTTTGCTCGTTGGCCTGGTTTCCACCATGAATGGTGTTGGTCGCATCATCAACGGCGCTATCTTTGATAAGGTGGGCCTGTTGCCGGTTATGTTACTGTCCTCGGTATTAGCCATCGCTACTATGATAGGCCTGTCTGTCTCGCTAGCCCTGCAGTTAGGCTCCCTGTACATAGTTGCCGCCATCCTAGTGGCCATGCCCTATGGCTCGGTGCCGGTCATGGCCTCTGCCTACGCGCGTCAGCGGTATGGCGCCTTGGGATTTGCGATGAACTTAGGTATCGCTAATTGCAACATCGCGTCAGCCGCCGTTATCAACATTATCATTGTTGCTGCGTTAGGCTCGCCGGCTGGTGCCAACGGGCCCATCATCTATGCCATCTTAGCTGTGCTCGCGGCGGGAGCCCTTGTGGCCACTTTGGCTTTTGGCAAGGTGTATAAGGCAGACCTTGCCACCATTGCCAAAGAGCTACAATAAACGCCCGCCTCGCGGTGATCACCTGCCTTGCGGCCGCAAACGTCAACCCAGAACACACGAAATAGCTAAGGAGAAAAGGCATGGCTCAAGCCGATGAATTTTCCTATCTTTTAGCCAAGACTGCTTGGATGTCTGCTGGTAAGTACCTGCTCTTAGTTAAAAATCTCATAGAAAAATACGATGCAATGACCACCGGCAATCTTGACGATATGATGAATGAGGGGCGCTATAAAGATTATGTCGAGGCTCATGGCGCGCCTCCGGCGGGAACCTCCGACGCGCGTTCACTCATACCCTTTTTTTACACCATTTACAACAGCATAGAGCAGTTTATGCTCGCCTACTATTATGCTGGATTTCCCGATGACAGACTTGATTTTGTGCCGAGCTTTGTTAAGCTCCAGGCCAAGTTTGATAAGTTTAATTTGGCAAAGGACGCTACGGTCACTGCGTATATACACAAGTACGCAGATTACGATAGGCTGCCTGCTCTCCTCAAGGGCTTACTGGACGCATCTGGCCATGATCAAAACTACATTAAAACAACGCGCCGAGCGTTAGAGAATAACAGCCTCTTCAAGGTGCTGGATGAATACCAACCCTACTATTTCGACGCTGACGCAGGACGCCAGTTCTTTGGCGAGGTTTACGACGATGCTATCGCGATGCTTGAGAAGGTTAACCGCTTGGTTGAGGATGTGAACGATGACGGTGTCGCGGGCTCTCTTGTGACCGGCTTGCGTGTGCGGTGAGGTGTGCGATGAGCTTGAGAGTTTGGGCAGCGAGACAGTGGCGGGTTTGCGCGCAGTGAGATATTTAGGTTCATTGGCACAATCTTCTGTCTTGCACTGAAACATATTTGCGCACGTGGTGAGGTTGGCTGCTGTCGGTGCAAAAAAATACGTGTAAAATCTGCGGGGCTGAGGCGACCAAAGTCGTCTCAGCCCCGCAGATTGTTCTGCCCCGAAACACCAAATGGTGTTTCGGGGTGTCAAACCGTGAGCGCCCAGAGGAGATATGCAACTCCTGGAGATGCCGCCCTACTAAAACACCATTCGCTGCTTCAAATTATGGGAACCTACACGGCAGCCTTGCTTTTTATTCTCGCTCTGGATATGATAGCCTGTACCTTGACAAGTTGTTTGCTCGTGCTTTGTCTGGGGATTGTGTCCTGCCATGTTGTTCTCTCTTGATGTTCTTGCGTTTTTTCCCGATTAAGGTTCTTTTTCCCGTATCGTTGGAGCGCCTCAGCAGTGAATACCAACTCGAGCACCAAACACAGCACCGAACAGAGCGCAGCCGTACATCCTGACGGTTCGGACATAAACGCTTCCCCTTACGCCAGTGTTAACAACCCTCATGGCACCCAAAACCTTCGCCTTTACGTGCGAGCACTCTCCCCAGCTATGATATTTGGCAGTTGTCTGAACCTTATCTGGATATATGCTATTTTGTTTGCTTCTTTTCCTATCCTGCAACTATCCGCCACTAAGCCTACCCAGATTATCAACACCCTTAATGTTGTGCCGCTTTTACTGTTTATGGCTACCGCCCTTGTCATGGCGATAATTGGCCGACGTATCACGTATTTTATCCGCATGCGTTCTGTTCAGCTTTGCATGGCGGTGCTGCTGGCCTTTGGCACGGTGATACTGTTTCAGAGTTTGCGTCTGGAGCTTTATCCGCTTGCGTTGTTTGCCTATCTGGTTTGTGGAACAACCGCAGGCTTTTTTACTCTGATATGGAGCGAGGTATTTCGCCGCCAAGAAACCCCCTCCATCGTCTTAAATACCATCTTTGGCCAGGCTTTGGCCTTTGTTGGTTTTGGGATGCTCAGGCAGTTTGCTGGTTCTGACCTTGGTGGTATCATCCTGGGTTTTCTCCCGCTTTTGCAAGTGGGGCTCCTGTTGTTTACTCTACACGGTTTTCAGGCACTCACCCAGCCCCAGCGCTTTGAGTACGACGCCTCCGGCGCTCGGGTGGCGGTGCCCGGTTTGCTGGAGATTCCTACCTTTCACCGTTTGCGTGTGCAACGACCCTTTTTCATGGCGCGCATGGGAGGTCCCTCGTTTCTGTTTGGTATTGCCTTTGGACCATTAACCTGTTGGTGCTTTACCCTTGTCTCCGGCTCAGACAGCAATCTGCCGGCTGGTTTGGGCGCCATGCTCTTGGTGGCCGCAGCCCTGCTAGCCCTGCTTGTGGTGATCCTCCTTTTAACGGTTAATCGTGCTGATGAATATGACTCTTTTTACCGTTTTGTTATCCCCTTGCTGTCAATCATGCTCTTTTTCACCAGCATGTTGCATGAGGTTCTGCCCCTGACCCTGCTGGTATTTAGCTGCTTTATCCTGTTTTTCTTTATGATCTGGGTAGAGTTTTGTGAGATGTCGCATCGTTACCGCATCTCGCCCATACTGGTTACAGGCACGGGGCTGGGTTTTCTGTTTGCGGGGATGTTGGTGGGAACCGGCCTGTTTCTAACCTTACAGGACAATCCGCAGTTTGACAGTGGCCCCACGGTTTTTACCACGCTGATGATTATTTGCATGCTGTTAGGCTACTTTCTGATGCCGCGCGCTAAATCAATTATGGAAATGGCAATTTCCGAGGATTCTGATTCTGCCGAGAAGGGCGGCCCGCCGTATGCCGCCTTTGAAAACCGCGGTCGCTTTGTTCGTCGCTGTGAAAAGGTGGCAAACACTTACCTGCTCTCCAACCGTGAGCTTGACGTATTTTACCTGTTGGCCAAGGGACGCAATGCCGCCTACATTGCCCAAAAACTCTACATCGCTGAAGGTACGGTCAATACCCATACGTGGCGTATCTATCGCAAGCTCAACGTGCATTCCCAACAGGAACTTATCGAACTGGTTGATACCATGCCGCTGGAACAGGACCGTGAGCTGACCTCAGCCGCAGATTTGGTAGGCGGTAGCGCGGGAAACAACACATCGACCAAAAAGCCAACTCCTGTCCCAAACGGCGCATCGGCCAAAACGTCTCCTGTCCCAAACGGCGCATCGGCCAAAAAACCAATGCCTCCCCCCTCCTCGTCGCGGCAAAGGCGTTGAGAATGTCTCTTTGGCCCTGGAGGTGACACTTGCGGCATTCCCCTTCGCGTAAACCGTGCCTCCGCAGTGTCTGCCACGGAGAGATCTTAGTCGCAAACCCTTTCTGTGAGCAGGTCGGTTATAATCAACAACGTTAAAAGCGTGGGTATGGGAGAATAACATGGCCAGAGTAACCAGCGACAATTCCAACATGGGTAAACTGACAGCATCCAATGAAGACTATCTTGAAGCCATCTATCAACTGGGCGGCGCGGAGGGGTCAGTTCGCTCAGTAGACCTGGCTACCAAACTTGATGTCTCTAAAGCCAGCGTGAACAAGGCACTTAGCAACCTAAAGGCCGTTGGGTTTGTGCAGCAGCCGCATTACGGCGATATAACCCTGACCAGACGAGGGATCAATTATGCCCGTGGTGTGCAAAGCCGCCACGACGTTCTGCACAAGTTCCTCACGGCGGTTTTAGGGGTGGAAAGCGCGCAGGCGGCTGAAGAAGCCTGCAAGATGGAACACGCCATCAGCGACGAGACCCTGGGCCTCTGGGTATCTTTCATGGAAAAATGGAAGAGTGTCAACCCGTCGTGAACGGTCAGCCTGTCGCGCGGTGATACGAGAGGATCTACGATCTCCTTGGTGACTATGCGGCAAGTCCATCGCGCATAAGCCCGCCATGAACAGAGGCCCGTTGCGAATGGAAGGCCCATTGTGAACATGAGCCTGTCGAACATGGAAAGTCTATCATGAGCATACGCTGACAGGTGCAATGCTGCGCTGGATAAGAATGCGAAGCGGTTCCTGCGAGATTTGGCTGTAGATACGGGAGAGTTTGACATTCTGTTGGATAAAGGCGAAGTGGCCCAGCTGGAGGCACCGAGCCACTTCTGCAAGGAGGGAATGCGACGCTACTGCTGCTGCGCCGCCCATGGAATTGCTCCCATGCGCGTTCGGGTGGAGAAAAGCCTTCACGCATATTCCATTATGATGGGCTAATGTCGAGATACGATAACGGCAAGTGAACGGAAAATGACACCAAATCAACCGACCGGTAACACGCACACTAATTCTGGGCTTCAAGCAACATAGGGATGCCGGGTACCAAGGTGAAAGCAGAAAACGTACAGAGGGATTTCGAGCTCCAGGCGGCAGCGGCTCTGGCATTGACGGTAGCGTATCGTGGAGACAATTTCAGCGGTTTCGCCCGCCAGGATGGCCGTGTGACCATCCAAGGTGAGCTAGAAGAAGCTCTGGCAACGGTACTGCGCCGCCCTGTGCTTATCCAGGGTGCTGGCCGCACTGATGCCGGTGTACACGCTCTGGGTCAGGTAGTCTCGTGTGGTGTTTCTGAGGCCGAGCTACAACAGCAGAACTTTGCCGGCCTACAAACGGCCCTCAACGCCCTTTTGCCTGCAGGCATTGTTATAAAGGGCATTGAGGCCAAAGAGCCTAACTTCTCAGCTCGCTTTTCTGCCCAGGCCCGAGAATACCGTTATCGCCTCTATCCCAGCCCCACGCCGCCCCTGTTCCTTGCGCCCTATGTTTGGTGGGTTCCTCCGGTTGGTCTGGAGTCGGTGGCCGCGCTTAAATCAGCCGCCCGCCTGTTTGAAGGCGAACAGGACTTTAAGTCATTCTGTGTGGCAAAAACTGCTGATAGGCTGGCCGCGCAGGGGCTTTCCACCCACCGCAACCTGCTGCATGTTCACGTCTTTGGTGCCCAGCATCTGGGTGAGCAGTGTTTGATTATCCAGGTTATCGGCAACGCTTTTTTGCATTCCATGGTGCGTATTATGGTTGGATCGCTGGTGGAGGTGCTGTTGGGCCGGCGCGCTCCTGAATGGATCAGCGCCGCGCTTGCAGCCTGCCAGCGGCAAAGTGCCGGGCCCACCGCCCCAGCTCAGGGCCTGACACTGTGGCGTGTACGCTACTAACGTGCGTATCTCTGTTCATGGTGAACCACGGTGAGGTTGGGAACCACCGTGGAGGCGGTAGTTATTATGCGAATTTTAGCAACTGTTTTATGCGCGTTGTTCTGCCCCCTTGCCGCCTTGATGATTACGCTATCGCCGCCGGTGACCCATTGGCTGGCTGAGGCTTATGTAGACAGTTCTGGAAGCAGTTTTAGCCATGAGCAGTTAGTGGAGCTGGCCGATGCGGTGCGAGATTTTAGCCTGGGTAATGACCAGGCCTTTCTGCCAACCGGTACAGACTACAGAAGTGCCATCACTGCCGAAGCCCTGACTCATCTGCTGGATGTACGTGTGGTATTCCTTAGTTGTGAGGCGGCTGCCGTCCTGGTAATGCTGGCGCTTGTAATTTGCGGTATCCAGCTTGTTCGTCGCCGTGGCCTGGGTGCCCTCCGCAGGCCGCTTATAGAGGGAGGCGCTATTCCTTTGTGCCTGGCGGCGTTGCTGGCTCTGGCGGTCTGGCTTGACTTTACGACCTTTTTCAGGCTGCTGCACGGTCTGTTCTTTGCAGCCGGAAGCTGGGTGTTTCCGGCCGATTCGCTGCTGATAAGGGCTCTACCAGAGCCGTTTTGGCTGGGTTGCGCCTTGGTTTGGACAGCAGCTACGATAACACTCTGCCTGGTCTGCGTGGCCGGGGGCTTCTTTATAGGGAGAAGGGGACATACACAGGAAACGGCCAAGACGGCCATTCCGTAATTGTTGTGAGATTCCTTGGCGGTGATTCCTTGGCAACGACCTTTTCCTGATGAGACCTCTTGGCAACAGTTGTCCTCTGTCTGTTGTGAGACCTCCTGCAAAGATCCGTTCTCTGGCGAGACTCCCTAGAAGTGGCCGTCTTCTGCCTTCTGTCCGTTGTGAGACCTCCTAGAAAAGCGGCTTCAAGTCTCTGTCCAGGTAGGCTTCGGCAGAGTGCCAGAGGATTTGTTCCCGCTCGGCAGGGGTAAGGACGTTTTGGTAAAAGCGCTCAAGCTCTGTGCCGGGATGCCACATCGGAAAATCTGAACCAAACAGAATGCGCTCTGCGCCATAGTGGTGGATAAGCTCAGTGGTACGGCGTGGACCCAGGTAGACTGAAGCGCTGGAGATGTCCAAAAAGCAACGCTCATGTTCGAGAAATTCCACGGCCAGATCATACAGTGACCAACCGCCAAAATGGGCGCAGTTTACCTTCAGAAGCGGAAACTGCCTTAAGACACGTTGGGTGCGATGAGGATGGGAATTGTCAAAACGGTAGTCGCCGCAGTGCAGCATCAGTGGCAGCTTGTCCTCAATCAGCGCATAAAATTCTAACAGTCGCGGATCATCCACGTTAACACCCTGCGAGTCCGGATGCAGCTTGAAGCCGGTAAGCCCCAGGTCGCAAACGCGCTGGATCTCGGCGGCTTTGTTGGGAAAGTCATGATGCATGGTAGCAAAGCCAATAAAGGAGGGGTGCCTTTGGCATTCGGCGGCGATAAAGTCATTGATAGTTTGCACCTGATCAGGTTTCAGGGCTACGGAACATACCAGCGAATAGCTGATGTGAGCCTGTTGCTGGATGCTCAGGAGGTTACGGGCGCTTCCGTCGGCAGACATTTCAATGCCATAAAAACGCCCAACGCTTTCAACAGCCTTGGCGGCGATCTTTTCCGGATAGATGTGATTGTGAATATCCACTACCACAGGGGGGAGGGGAGAGGCAGGTTGCCAGAGGCGCGATGGTTCGTCGCCGGGCGATTGCGTTGCCTGAGTTTTCTGCATTACGCTAGCTGGTTGCTGAGAGCCATTTTCCTGCGCTTGCCGTGTGTGGCCCGCTCGCTGCCCTTTTTGCATAATCACCCTACCCTTCCTTGGTTACACAAAGCCAATATGTTACCATAGCTGCCTGCCGTCAGTGCGGGTGTGGCGGAATTGGCAGACGCGCATGGTTCAGGTCCATGTGAGGTTTACCCTCATGAAGGTTCAAGTCCTTTCACCCGCACCAAGCTTACCCCTTTTTCTGCCGGGCTGCATTTCTGTACGTCTCCTGTGTTGGCCACGTAGTAAGATACGCTCCCTCGCAGTTAAAGCTCCGTGCCTTGTTAGACAGAAAAATTGCTACACTGGAGCTAGGTGACACTTATACGAACCCCGTTTACTGCTTCGCGGGAGGGTTCACTGTAACGAGATGAGAAGGTCACTGAAATCAAGAAGCAGTAGGCTGCCAGCCCAACCGTCCCTCAGTCGTGGCCAGCCCGGTTGCAGTCTGTCGCAGCCTGCGTTACGTTAGATGCATTATTTTTTTGACCATAAATCGTGTTGGATAATACAGCAGGCCCTCCATCTCTCTGGCTACCTTCTTCAGTTCATTGCGAATTTTGAGGCTTTGTGGGCAGTGTTTCTCGCATGTCCCGCACTCGACGCACAACGAAGCCTGATGATTATATGTTCTTTGGATATATTGAAATTCAAGCGTAAATCTGTTGCCTAGGCCGGTTTTTTTGTCGTTGTAACACGCAAAACACAAGGGAATGTCAACACCTTTTGGGCACGGCATACAATAATTGCATCCTGTACACGTGATAGTTTCTTGCCCAAGCAATGCCCGGCAGACCTCGTCATAAAGCGCTCGTTCCGCCCCTGAGAGCTCATGGGCCTGTGCATCTGAGGCAATCCGGATGTTTTCTTTTAGCATTCTCAGGGTGTTCATGCCGGATAAGACGGTAAGGACATCTGGGTGATTCCATACCCACCGCAATCCCCACTCAGCAGGCGGGCGTTTAGTTGGCGCGTTTTCCCACACACGCAACGCTTCTTTAGGCAGATTGGCAGCCAGTCTGCCGCCCCGCAGAGGTTCCATTATCATAACCGGAATCCCCCTTGCAGCAGCATACTCCAAACCGGTTTTCCCGGCCTGGTTGTTCTCATCTAAATAGTTAAATTGAAGCATGCAGAAGTCCCAATTATAGACATCCACCAAATCTTTGAATTCCTGCAGGCCACCATGGTAGGAAAATCCGATGTTGCTTATCTGGCCTGAGGCTTTTCTTTCATCGATAAAATCACGCATCCCTATCTGACACGCCCTCTTCCACTCGCCTGTGTTGGTAAGCATGTGTATCAGGTAATAATCGAGGTGATCAGTTTGTAGCCGCTTGAGCTGCGTGTTAAACATCCGACTAAAAGATTCGGTTCTTTTTATGAGGTAGGAAGGCATTTTTGTGGCAATAAACACTCTGTCCCGGTACCCTTTTGCCAATACTTTTCCCAATCGTTCTTCATTGTGGGGATAGATATATGCGGTGTCAAAATAGTTCACGCCATGTTCAATGGCATAGACAACCTGCTGTTCAACATCGGCATCATCCTTTGGGAAACGCATACAGCCAAAGCCCAGTTGTGAAATCTGATCCTTGTTTTTAGGATTGACACGATAGATCATAGGCAGGCTCTTCCTGGGAAATTTTTACGCGCCTGTATTGTAGCACCACAATGTATCTGCCCGGGACTTTTATTCTCTGGCTGGTAATCAGGGATAGCAACCATCAATTACCTACCAGGCACTTCCCCTCACACAAGCCAACACGCCCCCCGTATGCACCCTTACTCCCGCGCTTGTGCTATACTATGCGCTGTTAGCACAAGCAGGTAAGACAGGAAGCAAAACAGGCACCAAGACAAAGCGCCACAAAGACAGGCAAACTGAAGGGAGCGGGAACACATGAGCGC
>JAITRZ010000023.1 GCA_031288185.1 Coriobacteriales bacterium | reverse complement strand
TTGGGTAAGATCCATGCTTGCGGCATTGGTGGTGTATGTGGTGCCACCGTCGCTGTACACAATCGTGCGAAACACCTCTTCTTCACTTAGGAGGAATAGTTTTTGGTTTGTTAGCTCATGGTAGCCGTTGTGTCCACTGTCAAGGGTGCCTCCTGTTTTATAGGGAGCAGTGCGTACATCGGTGGCACCTATCCTTGTGTAGAGGGTGGTATCAAGTATCTTTGCCTTGATGTCTGTGAGGTTGTCATAGCTGTAGGCATAGGTGTTGTTGTTAAGGGCCGCCCTCAGCGTGCTACCATCCCAGCGGATGTCGGTATCCCAGTTGGTGTAGGTTGCGTTGATTGCTTGGGTGTCAATGATGTGTTCTGCGATGACGAGGGCATCAGTGTTGCTGGCCTTATACAGGATACGCCAGTCAAAGGTGGAGGCGTAGAAGGTATCACCACGCTTAAGGGTTGGAGAGGGAGGCCTGTTTGTTTGAACATCAAAGGTGATGGTGTAGGCATCTGAGGTGAGGGTTGCGGTTCCGGTAGCATCTTGAGGGATAGATACAGCGCGGGTGGCACCGGTACCTGAGAGCGTAGCACCCGTAGTACCTGGGTTAAGGCTCCAGGTTGCAGAGGCATTGCTGGACGTAAAGTAGCGCACCGTTGGCCATCCTACCGGACTGGTGAGGTTAATGGTGTAGCCGCCTGTAGGAAGGTTAAGGGCGCCTTCACTGTAGAAGACATCAGATTCTACTATAGGGGGCTCAGGGGGTATAGGAGGATCAGTACCTTCAATTACCGTATAGCTTCTTCCGTCTTTTTCATAGGTGATAGATTTGGAGGGAAGAGAAAAGCCACCTAGTGAAAACTCAAGCTCTTGTTCTGATACCTTAGTAGCACCTTCTTCACGTGCAATATCACGCTCTATGCTTGCGGCATCCTCAGCCTTTGTGCGGGTTTGTTTACTGATGTTTGCTGCTGCTATAAAAGTAGCGGTTATTCCTCCGAGTACTAAGGCTAAGATAAGTAAAGATACGATGAGTTCTACTAAGGTAAAGCCTTTAGTGCCTATGTGCCGTGGAGTTTGGGGAGAGATAGGCACGCGTAGCGTGCAGAAATTTTTGAAACGTACGGTTGTGCGGTGGTGTTGAGGTGAGGGAACGGAGCCTAAGCTATGACCCCCCACCCGGCATGTTCTGGATGTTTTCGCACTCATGTGTCCCCGCTCCCTTCAGATTGCCTGTCTTGGTGCCTTGCTTGATAGTGCGTGTCTGGGTAGTGCTTTATCTTGGTTCCTGTCTTGCCTGTCATTTTTGGTAGCACGTAGTGTAGCACAAGCGTGGGTAAAAGGACACAAGCGCTTAGGGGCGTGTGTTCCCACGCGGCACAAAGCAAAAGGGTGCATACGGGGCGGTTGTCTGGCCTGTTAAAGAGGCACAAATTGATAGGCAGAGGGGCGCTGCCTTCATCACAAGACAGATGACCGTGTCCCCTTTTGCCTGCTACCGGCTTTGATTTGCACATTACTTGCGCGCTGTTTAGAAGCGATACTGCGATAGAATGATTACATGGAGAAAATGAATGATGGGTGCATCAAACAGCACAAGCTCTCTAAGGTAGAACGCGTGCATCTGGCACGCCTGCGCTCACCGCTTATCAACGCGCTTAGTACCTGGCTCAACAGGCGGTTTAGTTGTGCGCACTGCAAACAATGCGCACGGCGCTGCGAGGTTTTATCCCTTGCTGCCCTGGACGTGGGCAGTATAGAGGCAGATTTTGAGCCCATAGTCGCGCTTGAATCTGCATCCCAGCCCGCAGCCGTGCTGCGATTGGCACAAGAACGTCCAGAGTTGTACAACGCGCTGCGGCAGTGCTGTTTTTGCGGACACTGTACGGCGTTTTGCGCCGTGCAAATGGCGGCACCAGCGCGGATGCGTGAATGGCGGGAATCGTTCATGCAGGCAGGGCTAATGCCGCCCGCCGATTCAAGGCTGGTAATGGTTGATAATGAATGGCACATTTTTAGCGCCTACCGGGCGATTTATGAAGTAGCCTACCCGGAGTTTTTGCAGCTTCATGACGTAGGAACAAGCAACGCGTGCCATACATTGGATGCCCATGCAGAGAGCGGCAGCGGTAATTTAGACGGTGAGCACGCCTGCAACACCCAGGTTAGTGAGGCAACGCTAGTTGATACCCTGTTCTTTCCCGGCTGCTCATTGGTTAGTTACGCGCCAGCACTGATGCGCCGCATTGGTTGGTGGTTGGACAGCGCCGGCTATCACTGGGCCATGAGCAGTGCCTGTTGCGGCAGCCCTCTAATGAGCGCTGGCCTTTTTGAGCGTTCTCAAACCCTGCGATGGCAACTGCTCGAGCAGGTGCGCGCGGCGGGCATTAAGCGCATACTAACCGTCTGTCCGGGATGTGGCGAAGAGCTTGCTGAGGTGATGGGTGATGAGGTGGACATCGTTCCCCTGCCAGAATTGTTGGTAGAACATTTTGTCGCCAACAGCCGCGACATGCCCACTACAGACGTGATGGCAGAAGTAAAAGGTAGCGCTGGCTGTGCAAAGGCAGCCCGTGATACATCCAATATAAGCACACGAGCACACCTAACATCCCGTGCACCAGATGACAAGGAGCGAAGGAGGAAGGCAAACCAGTCCACTTCTGCACTCGAACAGGAAGCAGTGCAAAACGCCCCAGCCTCCATAACCTTCTTTGACTCCTGCCACGACCGCTCTGATACCCGGCACGGCAGGGCAGTTCGCAAACTGCTTGAACTGTGCCTGCCAGAAACAACGCAGCTGGAAATGGAGCATCATGGCAAAAATACGCTCTGCTGTGGGGCAGGCGGAGCAGTGGCTTCCTACGACGCAGCACTCACGCAAAGACGGGTCTGGCGCGTCATTGATGAAGCGCAAAAAACCACGGCAAACACCCTGGTTACCACCTGCCCCACCTGCACGTATACCATCGCTCAGGCGCTGCTCAGTGCGGGATCAGAACAGGCTATCGCCAGCCACAACTATCTGGAGCTGGTGTTTGGTCAAAGTATCAACTGGGCGGTTGTCTTTAGTCAACTGGAGGAGATGTGGACCGGCGAGTATGGCCCCTGGCTCGCTGAAACCTTCTTTTGAGGTCATCCCCCTCGCTTAAGGCCACCTGGTTGCTCTTGTACCAGAAGCTGACCGATACCGGACACTCTGTTTTATCCCGCGCCCCAGTTGGGCGCACACGGCCCGGCTTGATACGTTACGTCAGTAGATTATTTTTGTGTTCATTCTGATTCTTTGCAATTGACGCCGTTATGCAGGCAAGCAAAACGGGGGCAGCAATTGAGATATACTGTACCTGTTAACCTCGACTGGGTTGGAAAAGCATTTGAAACCTATGGTCAAATATAGAGGCGGGAAGTCGCGGGAAGTCGCCGAAATGATGCCTTTTATACCCGGAGACTACGAGCGATATATCGAGCCGTTCTTTGGTGGCGGAGCCCTGTACTTTTGCCTGATGCCCAGACGCGCAATCATCAATGACTTAAACTCAAAGCTCATGAGTTTTTATAGCGGAGTGCGTGACAGTTTCAGCTCACTAAGCAGTGAGCTACAGGAGCTGGAAACCAAGTATCTGCGAAATCGTATGGTTTTTGATGAAGAAAAGCGTAAGGCTCCAGAGAAAAGGGTCTGCGACCCTAACGAGGAACTATACTACTCAATCCGTGACATGTTCAACGGTAAGAGGGATCCTGAGTACTCGGATGCCGCGCTATACTATTTTATTAACAAAACAGCATATTCCGGCATGATTCGCTACAACAGCAGCGGTGACTATAACGTTCCATACGGGCGCTACAAAAACTTTAACACAAGGCTGGTGACAGAAACTCATGCCACATTGCTGAAGAATGCTGAGGTTTCGACGGGCGACTATCAGAATATTTTCAATCTCTGCACATCCAAAGACTTTGTGTTTCTTGATCCACCTTATGACTGTGTTTTCTCTGATTATGGCAACAAAGAGACTAGGGCGGGCTTTAACGAAACTGAGCATCGACGCTTGCAAGAGGCATTCTATAGCTTGCCCTGCAAGGCGCTGATGGTCATGGGGGAGACCGATCTGATACATGAGTTGTACAAAGATTCGATTATTCACCGGTATGAGAAATCTTACGCGGTCAACATACGCAACCGGTTCAAGTCTGAAAGCAATCACATTCTGGTTGCAAACTATCGCATGGTTGAATGATGGCATATATTCGGGGAAAAACGCTCTTCTTCACCACATCACCAAGAACTCCAGCAAGAATGATCCCTGAGATTGCATTGCTTGCGAGCAGCTTTGAAGGCTGCTCCTGGAATAAGGAAACCCAAGTGGCATTCATGAAGAAGTTAGTAGAGCAAGACTTCTACACCGGAGCTGAGGCACCCTCTGACCCTGCCTTTTCTGCGAGGGATAGAATAAATCGTTCTCCAAAAGCTCTCGGATTTCTTGACCTTAACCCCACTATCGCTCTAACCGATGCAGGCAATGAATATGTTAACGGTAGCCGCCAAGGCGAAACACTGCTGCGGCAATTGTTGAAATTTCAACTTCCCTCACCATTTCACAAGCTATCTTCCGAGTTGAATCAGGACTTCTCCGTTAAACCATATCTTGAAATTATCCGATTGATTAAGCACTTTGGATCACTCGCCTTCGATGAGCTTATGCTGTTTGGCATGCAATTGACAAGCATCCATCGGTTGAGTGAAATCATCGAAAAGATTGATACATTTCGTAAGTCGAAAGCAACAACAGCAGATACGTACCGCGTGTTTTTTGGAAAGTATTGCGAAAGCGAAATTGAGACTATCTACTCCCAGGAAATTAACAGTGGACAGACCTCAGTGCGCGAGTCAGACATTCATACTGCCGCTAACTTTATACATACAAAGAGACGCAATCTGAGGGACTACACAGACGCTTGCTTCAGGTATCTCAGGGCCACAGAGATTGTCAGCATTTCGCAATCAGGGCACTCGTTGTCAATAGCCAAGGATCGCAAGATCGATGTTGAGTTCATCTTGGGAAACGTATCCCGTGAGCCAGTATTTATTGACGACGAGACAGGATACAAGAGCTACCTCTTTGATTCAACTCTTCCCAAACTACACTCAGATGACAGGGCTACACTGGTGAGCAAAATAGCTTTGCTTGACCCATCGTTTGACACAGAGAGAAAGACTATCAGTCAACTCAAGGATGCCGAACTTGTGCTCCGTGCTCATAGAAAACTGTCAAAACAAGACACAGAAATAATGGCGATAAAGAATTATCGTACCTATGACGATATAAATGATGTCTTCGATGGAATTGTCCGGAAGCGTTTCTACGACAACCCGCTGATGTTTGAATGGAACGCCTGGCGAGCAATGACCATGCTTGACGGCGGCGAAGTTGAGGGCAACTTTAATCTTGATGACAACTACCAGCCATTATCCACTGCCGCAGGCAACACGCCTGATATCCTGTGCGATTATGGAGATTTTGATTTGCTTGTGGAGGTTACGCTGCAAACTGGCCAGAAGCAATACGACAATGAAGGCGAGCCAGTCGCCCGGCATGTCGGTCGCCATAAAGAGCTTGTTGAAAAGGCAACTTACTGCCTGTTTATCGCGCCAACAATCAGCCGCGCGTCTGTGGCTCATTTTTATGGGCTGCACAAGATTCTGATTTCCCTTTACGGCGGAACAGCTACTATCGTTCCGATGGAGCTGTCAGTGTTTAGGAAAATGGTTCAGGATAGTTATATGGCTCCTTATATCCCTGACCCAAGCAGAGTCAAAGCTCTGTTTGAGCAATCAAAAAGCATCGCTGATACCGCTGTTGATGAAAACGATTGGTATCAAAAAGTAACCGCATACGCACTAAACTGGCTGACTGTTTAAGAACCATGACCCCTGCGCCCGCGCTGCCGGGGGGATAAGGGATTTTTGCTGATACAGCTCCCTGTCGCTAAAACCCAGGCTGCGATAGTAGTGTCGTGTGCCAACCGAGCTGATAACGTTGATTCGCTCATAGCCACAGGACAGAGCAATAGAACAGGCAGCCGCGATGAGTTGCTTGCCCAGCCCGATGTGCTGAGCCCCCTCGCCGGATGCGCGCAACCCAACCACCCTGCCATAGATGTGGACTTCCCTAATCATGGCCTCCAAGGGTTTAATGGGCAGGGTTAACTGATGTTGGTGCACGTAGTGGGCATGGGGCAAAGACAGCCGTAAAAATCCAGCGATACGCCCAGTGGGCGTGAGCCATTGCAGAAAATATTCTCTGCTGATGGTTGTGACATAGGCTAAAGTCGCAAGGCTCAACTGGCTAATGTCTATTTCATCCGTGCTGATTTCGCGATAACGGATTTCCTGTAGAGGAGTTGCGCGTGCCGCAAGGTTTGCCTCTACCATCTGGCGGAGGTTGGTTTTTTTGTTGCCAGCCAAGATGTCGTGAGCCGAGATGTCCCTGATCATCCGGGAGATCCTGACATAAGCCGGCGTATTGAGCAGGTCAGCCGTTAGAACCTTTACCAGTTCATCCTGACTATAGGGACGCCAGGCCCCAGAGGCATAGTACTTGCACAACCCCGTGCCGTTGACCAGGGCACAGGGATAAAGTTTTATTTCATCTGGCAAAAATTCAGCCTCAGTTACCAGGCGTTGGTAGTCACGTATATCCAAGTCGGGAGAGGAGCCGTAAAGGTTTACCATAAAATGCGCGTGCAGCTTAAAACCAAACAGCCTGAGAAGCGCAAAGGCTTTGTAAATGCGGCCCTGGTCGATAGTGCGATTGTTGAGGGCAAGAACCTCGGCGTTCAGGCTTTGGATGCCCATTTGCACTTTCGTACACCCCAAACGCCTTAAGAGGTTCAGGTTCTCAGGGGTAACAGCGTCAGGACGGGTTTCGATGGCCAAACCAACAACCCGGTGTTGGGCGCTTTCATTACGGTGGTGCTCTACGGCAAGTTCACTCAGATCAGAAACCTGTTGGGTGGCGATGTCCTCCCAGACACTGCCAAGACCGTACAGACGCTCGATGGCCTGATTGTAGGTGAGGGTGCCGGCATTGACGTGCCGCTGTGTCTCCTTAAGGAGTTCAGGTACGGTTTCAGGCTGGGTATGGAGCCCCCACCTGCGATACCACCGGCGGCGCGCTTTGAAGCTATGACCCCCCTGCTCCCTGGAACAGCCGGCCGACGCGTCATGGGGCCCCTGAGACAGGAACTGCGCGTCGCGCGCGTTATTTAGTGCCCGAAACAGCTCTTTGACAAACCAGATCTGATACTGCTGCGGATAGTCACTCCATGTGCCACCCAGGATAATCAGTTCGATTTTGTCAGTAGTATGCCCCATCTGTGTTAGAGTACGCAGGCGCGCCGCTACCTGCAAATAGGGGTCAAAATAGTTGCGCTCTGCTCGTTGGCAGGCAGGTTCATCGCTCAAATAACTCTTGGGCACGCGCAGGTCGTTTGGGCAGTACAAACAATTGCTGGCGCACGGCCAGGGCTTTGTGATAACGGTGATGGTGGCGACACCGGAGGCAGTGCGCCGAGGCTTGAGGCGCAAAGTCTGAATAAGGCGCTGTTCCATTGCCGCATCTATGCCCCAGGCGGCCCAGCGCTTCGGGTCTGACTCTTTGACTTTGAAGTAGTAGGGCAGCAGCTTTTTCTTGGCAAAATGTCGCCTGTTGTCGCGGACATCACGATTGTGGGCGCGGATGATGCTGGCCAGAGCTTTATCGCTTAGGTTGTCTGTTGCGCGCAGATGAGCACATATCTCAGTGAGCAGAGTTTCCATCATAAGAAAGATTGTATCGGATACAATGGCAGTGGTTGCTTATGGATGATAAAACGGTTGAAATAGCGCGCAGGCTCAACAATGATTTCTATCGGCGTAACGCTGCCGCGTTTTCAGCATCACGTAAAACCCCCTGGCTAGGCTGGGAACGCTGCGTACGCATAGTAAAGGATGCCAAATTAGATGCCTCCGGTACCTCGTTTCGCAATCTACAGGCGGGTTCATGTTCTGGGCCGCAGCATAATCTGTCTGGCGAACTGTGCCATGAGTTGCCGGCAGATCTGCGCCACCGATCCCAACACAAAGCATCGCATTCTAAAGCGCGTCGCGGTCTCTCGGTTTTTGACCTTGGATGTGGCAATTTAAGGTTTGAGCAATTCCTCAGCGGAGCACTGCCTGAGATTGCGCTCACCTTTTATGCAGTTGATAACTGTGAGGAACTGGTTGACGGCGGTCTGGCTCAGGCGGTTGGCGCGCCCGACCTTGACGCAGCCAGAGTGCATTACCAGCAACTAGACATTATGGAATGCTTATGCCAGGACGCGCGTCTGAGCGAACTCCTGACCGCTCCCCTCTGCGACCTTTCGGTTGCCTTTGGGTTTATGCACCACATCCCTCGTCAGGCATACCGCAAACAGGTGCTCACGAGCCTTATTGACCAGACGCGCACAGGGGGTTTGGTCGTTGTGTCATTCTGGCAATTTCTCAACAATGCGCTGTTGGCCAAGAAAGCGCAGCAGGCACACGCACGCGCCATGAAAGACCTTCATTTGTTCCCTGTCCATGAACCTGCCAGGAACGATGAGGCGGCAGATTTAGTTGTCCATAGGGGTGAAAGGGACGCAGCGGCGGATTTAGCGGCCTATAAGGGCACAGCTCGTGAAGGCGGGGGAACGACGAACAGCGGCGAAGCAGCAGACGATGATTCTAAAATAAATAACAATATAAAAGTTACGTGGGAGGCAGGCGACTACCTGCTTGGCTGGGATAACATCCCCGGAGCCTATCGCTACTGCCACAGCTTTTCTCAGGTCGAGATTGATTGGCTTAGCAGTTCGGTAGCCAAAAAGGCATCAGTAGTAGCCCGTTTTAAGGCCGATGGAAGAAGCGGGGATCTAAATACCTACCTGATCTTGCGGGTCAACCGTGAAACATAGAGCCGCCTCCCACGCACGCTTATCTTAGCAGGCGAGCGCCACAGATAGCTTGGCGTACGCAGCCGCCTCCCACGCACGCTTATCCCAGGTGTCGCTTGAGGGTGTCGAGTACAGCTTGCAGATCGAGGGGTTTACCCAAATGGCCGTTCATTCCGCTGGCCAGGGCCCGGTCAATATCATCCTTAAAGACATTGGCGGTTAGAGCGATGATGGGCACCGTAGCTGCCTGAGATGCCTCAAGGGCACGGATACGCTTGGTGGCTTCATAGCCGTCCATCTCCGGCATCTGTACATCCATGAGGATAATATCGTATCGCGCGGGATCGGCGGTGAACATCTGCAACGCTTCTGCGCCGTTTTCAGCACAGTCGATGTCGATGAGTGTTGGCTCCAGGAGCGCAAGGACAATCTCCCGGTTTATTGCAACATCCTCAACCAGCAACAGAGAGCGGCCGGGAAACTGGGTAGGGGGCGACTCGTGGCCAGACACGGTGACGGACAGATCGCACGTCGCATCCTCGTCGTCACCGTCTTCACTGCGTGGCAGTTGAACATCAAACGTAAAGGTTGAGCCCGCATCGGGCACCGATTCAACCCATATTGCGCCGCCCATCATCTCCACCAGGCGCTTGGAGATGGCCAGGCCCAATCCCGTGCCACCAAATTTGCGCGTTGTGGAGCTCTCTGCCTGTTGAAACTGTCCAAACAGCTTGGCCTGCTGCTGCGGCGTAATGCCAATACCGCTGTCAGAGACCGCGAAGCGCACGGTATAGACATCGTTGGCCTGCTCAACAACATATGATCGCAGCGTGATTGATCCACCCTCCGGCGTAAATTTAACCGCGTTGGAAAGCAGGTTGGCGATTATCTGGGAGAGGCGCTGGTCGTCACCAAACAGACGGCGCGGAATGCGCGTGTCCAATTCTAGATGGATGTGCTGGTGTTTTTCGCTCATGCGCAAGCTGAAAATGCTCACCACCCGGCGCACCATTTCTTCATAGTTGAAAGAAGTTGGGTTAAGTTCCAGTTTGTTGGCCTCAATCTTACTCATATCAAGGATGTCATTGATAACGCCTAGCAGGTGCTGTGAGGCTTCTTCTATCTTGATAAAGCAGTAGTCTTTGCGGTCGATTTGCCGCGTGCTCTTGCCAACGGTTGTCATGCCGATGATAGCATTCATTGGCGTACGTATCTCATGGCTCATATTGGCCAGAAATTCGCTTTTGGCGCGATTAGCCTCCTCAGCGGCGATGCGCGCCTCAATAATTGGAGTGATGTCGCTTATATCGATATAGGTGCCCTCGGCATCGCCGTGCATCTTATCGCTTATGATGCGATAGTGATGGGTCACGCCATCAGCCGTAAAGGTGCGCGTGCCCTCGTAGCTGCCTTCTCTGCTGATAAGCTCGGTAAACAACCTTTGGGTGCGCGGGTCATGAAACAGCGCCTCTAGGGGCTGCCCCGCCGCCTCCTGCGAACTTGTATATCCGGCCAGTCGCGCCATAATTTTGCTTATATAAGTAGCACGACCATCATTGTCAACCAGCAAAATAAGATTGGGCGTTGTGTTAAACAGCGTCTCAAACGCGTCTTGATCCCGGCTGGCGCTGGCATTTTTATCCGCCGCAAAACGCGTAAAATAATAGATTATCAACGAGACGCACAGCAAAATGGCCCAATTAACCAGCATCTCAACCACCGGCACCTCCGCTGCCGGGCGATCAGGACTGGTTAGTGGTAGACGAAAATAGATCAACACAAGCCCAACAATGTTAAAGAAAATGACATAGACAAGGGTCGCCTTTTTGTTGAGATAAAGAGTGTTGGCGGCCAAAATCATGGTACTGAGCAGGTAAAAGTAGGTGAAGCTGCCCATGATGATGGATGCCACAACGCAGATGCCAAACATCACAAAAGGCATGTACCAAGAAGGATCGCCCAGACGCTCAATACGGGTGAGAACAAGAATCACCACGGCCAGCAGTAACACCGCCAACAAGGCCACAATGCCCTGTTGGTAGCGTTGCTGAGCGATGGCGGCCGCCACACGCACCACCGCAAAGAGGCCCATTGACAGCAGCATCAGCCAAGTGGCCAGCTTATGAAAACGCCGGTTGTAGTCTTTCTGAGTGTGTGTGTTCCTGCTGTTTGCCTGAGCGATAATAATCCCTCCACCACAAACTACCGTATATACCTGACTTTTGTATAACTTTTGTATAGATCCGGCTCTTCACCTTGCACGCAGAACACCATTATATCGCAAACGGCGGCATTTCAGGAAGGTAAACTGTGTGGTGTGGGCGTATGCGTTCTACCTGCCTTTGGTGTAGGCTGCATTAAGCAGGCAACCGCCAAACGATTTTAAGGAGGGGTCTTGGCTGGTGGTAGAGAAGTCGCGCTAGAATAGTGCCCTGTACGCAACGTTGTGCATGACCGCACGGTGCGAGCCCAGGGGGTTGCCTGATGGCACAGTGCCCTGTACGCGATGTCACTTCCAGGAAAAGCGGCATTGAGGAAGCGACAGTGCCGCTTTCTGATAAAAGCTCCTTATAGAAATGAAGTTGAAGATGTCAACGGTAACAAAAATATCCGCTCAAAAGGCCCCTGACAACCGCCTGTTGAACCGTTCCTATGTTGTAGTATCCATCCTGTTTTTCATTACCCTTTGGACGTTAAAAATCCTGGAGGATACCCACGTCATTGGCTTTCATACCCTGCCGGTGCAGATACTGGTGCCCGGTTATGTGGGTATCACGATGCTCTACAACTTTCTGGCCTACAGACTGGAAAAAACCCACCTGATAGCCGCAGCGCTCCTGTTTGCGCTGATTGCCGAGACCGTCAACGCCCTGAACATGGACTTTGGTCTGCTGTTTTTTGCGGTAACGCACACATTGCTGATGATTTTTCATTGGAAGAAGAGTTTTAAGCTGGAGCATCGGGCTTTCAGCGCCGCTGAACCGCACCTGCAACTGCGGGCCTATAAGCGCCTGGAGTGGATAAGTGGCTTGGTTATGGCGCTGCTGTACGGAGTGGTTGTGGTGTCCATTGAGCTAAACCTGCACACACACAGTTTGGAATATGAATTGGTGGTGCCAATATATATGCTGGTGCTGTCACTGATGGCCTGGCGTTCTATCTGCACCTGGGGTGAAAAACAAAGCGGCCGCATCGTGGTAGGTTCGCTGTTGTTCTACGCTTGTGATGTCTTTATTCTGGCCGAGTTAACAGCGCCCAACTTTACCAATCCGCCCTTGACTTTGCTGGTTTTGTCCTGGGTAACCTATTTGCCCGCCCTGTTTTTCTTGAGCTGCATAGGTAAAGACATTTTTACCCGTGGCTGGTTTGCCAGACACTGGCCCAATTTCTAAACCTTACCAGGTAAAACTGCGTGCCTCATACTGGCTTGAAACAGCAACCTGCGCCGCGTGTCCCCTCCTGTCCAGAACGCACTGCAGGGCTGCCCGCGCCAGCTGGGGGCAGTTGTTTTCCTGAGAAAGATGCATGCAGATTATTGTTTTGAGGCGATTGGACAACAGTGCATCTAGGGCATGGGCAGCCTGGTCATTATTGAGATGACCGCGCGATGAGGCAATGCGTCGCTTGAGAAAGGCCGGATAAGGGCCACAAGCCAGCATGTTTGCGTCGTGATTGGTTTCCAGGGCCACCACGTCTGCTGCCATCAGGTGTTCAGCAGCACTTTCACTTACCACACCGCTATCCGTAAGATAGGCCAACACTCGGCCACAGGCTGCAAAGCGAAAGCCCTGCGGAGCAACCGTATCATGCGAAGTAGCAAAACACGAAACGCTGATTCCGGCCAGAGTAAGGCTTTGTCCAGGCTCAAAAGCCACAGTGTTGCCGGCCACTCCTGTTTGATAAAATGCTGGTGTCATAAGCGTTTTTGCTGAGGCATGGATAGCAACGTCCAAACCGAGCGCGGACAGTCCGCGCATACAGACGCCCAGCCCGCCAACGTGATCGCCATGCTCGTGGGTAATAAGTACGGCCTTAAGCCTGCGCAGATCACACCCTACAGAGGCGGCTTGCTCCCAAAGACTCTTTTTGCTTAAGCCACAGTCAATAAGAAGGGCACCAGCCGGCCCCTCGATAAGGGCGGCATTACCTTTACTGCCGCTGGCCAAGACGTGAAATTTCATGTGTCCATGATACCAGGATCGCGTAGCGAGTGACCCGGTCACATCATGGGACTGAGCGTAGATAGTGTCGCCACCCGGTTCCCTGCAGAACCGTGGTTGTCACCGTCTAGTGTCTCCCAGCACAGGAGTCAAGGGTAGGGGAAAGAACCTGTCACCGTCCTAAGTTGTCCGAAGTCTGCAACAAGGGAGAAGGGCGACCCCTGTCGCCACCCGACGTTCTGAAGGCGACAAGAGGCATGCCACTCAGCATCTGGGTTCCATTTTCAAAGCCGAAAAAATTAACATAGTAAGAAGGACACGCCACCCAGCGCCTGGGTCCCGTACATGATAAAATCAGCGTATGGTCAAAACCCTTGAACAGATCCGCGCACAACTTGGCGACTGCCGGCGTTGCGAGTTGTGCGAAACGCGCACAACTATCGTCTTTGGCGTGGGCAACCCCCACGCGCAGGTAATGCTGATTGGCGAAGCGCCGGGTCGTCAAGAGGATCTGGGAGCCGAACCTTTTATCGGCGCGGCCGGTAAATTGTTAAATAGTATGTTAGATTTGGCTGGCCTCAGCCGTCCGGATGTCTACATTGCAAATATCCTCAAATGCCGTCCGCCGCACAATGCCGACCCCCTCCCCCACCAAATTGAGGCATGCACGCCCTTTCTGCGCGAGCAAGTGCGCAGTATCTCGCCGCTGATCCTTGTAGCACTGGGACGTTTTGCTTCCCAGTTTATCCTCAAAACCGACACGGGTATCTCCCACCTGCGCGGCAAAATCCAGATTGCCGGCCGCTTTTCAGTGCTGCCGATTTTTCACCCAGCGGCGGCCATATATGACAAAACCAAGCTGAAGCTCCTGGAAAACGACTTTAGACTCTTGGGTCGGCTGGTAACCCAGCGGCGCCAGGAGTTGGCCAAACGAGCACAACACCAGGCCGGACAGACGCAGGAGGTACCTGCAACGCAACGGGGTGCGTCCCAGCAGCAACTGGAGCAGGATGCGCCTCGCCAACAACCGAACCAGACCGAGCCTGGTCAGCCTGCGACTGACCAGGCTAAACAGTAGCTGAAGTGGTCAACGACCGGCACTTAGCAAAAGACGCGCGCACAGTTAACGTGGCTCAGGGCAGGCAGCGCGAGGCTACCGGCTGTTCCTTAACCCTACAAGGCGGATGCCTGAAAGCAACAAGTGCCGGCCCTGATCAAACCCTGGCTTTGGGAAGAATGGTCGGCCACATACTGAGCGGTGGCGATGTCGTAGTGCTAGCGGGAGACCTGGGTGCCGGCAAAACCCTTTTTGCCAAAGGCATCGGCCAGGCGTTGGACGTGCGCCAGGAGCTGATTAGCCCAACCTTTAACCTGGTGCTGGAATACCCGCTTATGCCGCAGCCACTCACACACTCACCATCCACCGTTGTCCCGGCCATGGCTCAACGCGCGCAGCCCCAACAGATGCCGCCTGCGCCCACGCAAAAGACAACAGACAGCCAGGCGATGATCGCGCCTTTACCGTCGCACCAGGTGCCGCACCGGGCCATGCAGCCCTTGGCCACACAACAGGCACCGCCTCTGTTCACGCAGCTCACCGCTGACCCACCCCAGGCCCAGCTTCTGCGCCACTTTGATCTCTATCGCCTGAAAGACCCGCGCGAACTGGAGGACATTGATTATTTTGGCCTGATTGATGATGCATGGGCCATCAGCCTTGTGGAATGGGGCGATAAGTTCCCTGATGACCTGCCGGTTAGCTACCTACAGGTACATATCGCGCTGCTAACTGACAGGGAGATGGCGCGTGAGTTAAGCGTGACCGCCCACGGCCCCCGTGCGTCTGGGTTGTTGCTTAGGCTGGCGACCAGCCTACATGCGGTCGATTGCAACGAGCGTGCAGCCACACACACACAGCTTGAGCAGGCGCACCAAACTGCCAAGGGTCAGAAGAGCGGGCCTTGTCCGGGTTACCAACTGCCGCCTGCTAGTGCCGCTGCTACACACGCAATTCCCGCCAACGCCAAAATGGCCCCTGCGGACAAAACAGGATGGGCGCGCGATGCTGAAGGGTCATACGATGTCTGACGATCACCTGGCACCTGGAGAGCGTACAGCCTCCACACATCGCACAGCACCTGGAGAGCACACTACTTCCCCACATCACCCGACATCTGAACGCTGCACAGCGCCTGAGCGCTCATTGCTACTGGCCCTGGACAGTGCCGGCGATCAAATAGCTTGTTCTATTGGTGAATTACTGCCCGTCCTGGCCGTCGGCGAGGATACCTGCCTTTCCTTGCCGCCCACCCAAACGGCCGGCGAGAGCGCCTGCTCTGCCGCGCTGGCCAGCGTGTCTACTCATGTCTGCGACAGTGAGCCAGCAGGCGTTGATCTGGGTTCAATTCGCCTCATAGTAAGCGCTGAGGTGCCCGCCAGGCGTCAGGCCAATAAGCTCCTGCTACCAACCATCGCGTCACTGTTTGAACAACACAATCTCAGTAAGCATCAGATTTGTGCGGTAGTAAGCGGGCGCGGCCCTGGTTCGTTTACAGGAGTACGCATCGCCATCGCCACAGCCAAGGGATTGGCTCAGGGCTTGGGTGTTCCGTTGTATGGCGTCTCAACGTTGGACGCGATAGCCTGGGCAGCCTGGCAGGAGGGCATACGGGGTGAACTCCGGGTTGTGGCGGATGCCATGCGCGGCGAGATCTATCCAGCGCGCTTTTTGCTGTTGCCGGAAGGAGCGCTGCGGTTGAACGCCCACAGTGTGGTTAAGGCGGAGGAACTGGCGGCTCGTTGGCAGGACGAATGCCTGCAACAGGCGCAGGGCCAGGAAAAAAACGATAGGAACAAAGCGGCCGCAACCTGCCAGCAGCGCGTCTGGATCGCCGGTGATGCCCTGTATAAATATGCTAAATTATTTAATAAATTTGTTCCACTGCCGCAGCGGTTTTGGCTGGCTCAGGGGGTGGGCTTGCTCAAAGTCTTTGCGCATCGTTTGTCCAAGATGACCACGTCGTCCAAAAACCATGCCGATAATCTCTCGCGCAATCTACAAAACACAAACGGCGACCCAGCGCTCTCGAAGGGTGGAGGTAGTGGCCCAGCGCTCTTGCAGGATGGCCAGCCCGTACGTCAAGCGCCACTTCTACAGGATGCAAGCGGCGACCCAGCGCTCCTGCTGCCTATCTATACCCGGCTTTCAGACGCTGAGGAAAACGAGCGCCGGCTCCTGCTTAAGGAGGGCGTACTGGCAGTGGGGATGTCAGTGGCAGAAACTGAAAGTGGCGTGATCGATCCCCGGTGGTGCAGCAAACCGGTTTTGCGTCCAGCCGGACACGCGGACATTCCTGCCATGGCGGCTTTGGAGGAAAGGCTGTTTGCCCACCGTTTGGTCACGCTTAGTGGCGAGTGTTGGACAGCCGAGATGTTTACACAGGAGTTGACACAAAGCGCGCGTAGTTGGTGGGTCTGCTATCTGAAAAACCGATTGGTCGGCTTCGCGGGCGCGCAGGTCATCAACGAAAAACTACACGTGTTAGACCTAGCGGTGGACGAAGGCTACCGACGCCGGGGGATGGCGCGCCTACTGCTAACCCACCTGGCCGCTGATGGAAAGGCTCTGGGTGCCGAAAGCATCACCTTGGAGTTGCGCGCTTCCAACAGTGCGGCGCTGGCGCTTTACACATCGCTGGGTCTGCGCACGCAGGGCCGTCGTCCAGGCTACTACGCCCCTCAGATAGCCTATGGCCCGCGCGAGGACGCCCTTGTTATGACGGGAAACATTGAGCTGCTCCAAAAAAGCCTGCCTAAACAGCATCTTGAACGGCCCGCTGGCAAAAAACCGCAGGAAATGACAGCAAAAATGCCAATGTATAAAGCAAAAAATGACGGAGTGGACGAAGGGGCGGATAGTCGCACACATGACGGAGTGGACGAAGGGGCGGATAGTCGCACACATGGCGGAGTGGACGAAGGGGCGACCAGCAGCCAGACAGGCGGGCGGTCGAGCACTCAGACAGACAGTCAAATGGGTAACCGGGCAGCCGCTCAGGCAGACAGTCAGACAGCCGGGCGGTCGAGCACTCAGACAGACAGTCAAACAGCCAGCGAGATGGACGGTAGGACAGGCGGTAAAGCGCCTTTTGCCCATCCGGTTATTTTGGCTATCGAGAGTTCCTGTGATGAAACGGCGGCAGCGGTTATCGACGGTCAAGGTCAGCTTATAGCCAACGTGGTGGCCAGTCAGATCGATTTTCACTCCCGTTTTGGCGGTATCGTGCCGGAAATTGCCGCTCGTAAGCATACTGAGACAATCAGCGATGTGGTTGCTGCGGCAATGGATGGTCTAAGCTGGCAACAACTGGATGCCGTTGCCGTGACCTATGCTCCGGGGCTGATTGGTGCCCTGGTTGTGGGCCTGGCCTTTGCCAAGGGTCTTAGTTGGGCAACTGACCTGCCGTTGATACGGGTTAACCATCTGGAGGGACACATCTACGCGCTGCGCTTTGCGGATATCACCGTGCGTCCGCCTTTTGTGATGGCATTGCTCAGCGGCGGCAACACCCTGCTTGTGCAGGTGCGCAACTGGGGAGATTACCAGGTATTGGGCGCTACCTTGGATGACGCGGTTGGTGAAGCCTATGACAAAGTGGCCAAAGCGCTGGGGCTGGGCTATCCCGGCGGGCCGGTAATCGCCAGTCTGGCAGCCCAGGGAAACGCAGGTGCTATTGAGTTTCCGCGCGCGCTGCTGCACTCCGGCGATCTGAGCTTTTCGCTCAGCGGGCTTAAAACTGCGGTGCGCAGCTACATCAACGAGCGCCAGGCTCAAGGCCTGAATATAAACATCGCCAACGTGGCCGCCGCTTTTGAGCAGGCGGTAATTGACGTACAGGTGGCTAAGGCTAAGATGGCTTTGGCCCAAACCGGCGCGCGGAGCTTTTGTTTAAGCGGCGGCGTGGCCGCCAACACAGCCCTGCGCGCTGCTTATACACGGGCGCTGGAACCTGCGGGCATACAGGTGGTGTTTCCACCCCCCTTCGCCTGTACTGATAACGCCGCGATGATAGCGGCCGCAGCGCTGGATCGCTATCATCGGGGATGCTTTGCGCCTCTTGACAGCGATGCCCAGGCCCGCGCAAACCTGGAAGAAGCCTACTGACCCATGCGGGAGTTCGTAGTAGCCCCAGAACCGCACCTAGCTTGCTAAGCCCGTGCAGAAGGGAGCAGGATAAGCCAAGCGTTGCATGAGCTCACAACAAATTTCCTCACTGGTGTGTATCCGTCTGATTCATAAACAGGAATGGCGTTTTTGATAGTACAAACTATGGGTTCAGCCGCGTATATGACGTGCTGGAATTGTACCTGAAGATGTTGATGCCATTGGTAAGTCCCGCCTCCTTCGCCTTGATACGAGTGCCAAAAGCGCTACATATGGCGTCATCAACCACCATTTCAGTGGAATCCACATCATCCACAATAAACGCGACCAGCTGGTCGTTGGATCCAAAGTAATTTACGTCGGTGTAGCGGTATATCCTTATCGCCCCGGAATCGTTCGTAAAAAACTCCGGACGCTGGAACCAAAGGCGCGCGGCCGAGTTGGCTTGCGCAAAGCTCTGCGTGTCGCCAGTCAAGATCTCATACTGCTGCTTCCCGTGATCAGTAAGAGCATTGACGGAAAACCCACCTGACTGCCGATTGATGATGTAGAAGTTCCTGTCCGAAGTGGCCCAGTTATTTGCCTCGGCTTGCATCATACTATCGGTGGAGTATTGGAAGTCGATCATGGCCTGAAAAGCTGTCCTTTGCATTTTCAACTGCTGCTCCATGCCCGCCCACTCAGCCTTTTTGATATACCCCGTAAGCGCAGGTATGGCAATAGCGAGTAGGATGCCCAAGATGACAATGACAACTATCAGTTCTACGAGGGTAAAACCTTTAGGGTGAGTTTTTGTGTATATTTTTGCTGGGTCTTGTGCAGCATCTCGTACAGGGGGCATCCGGTGAGTTCCGCAGACCGAGGAGCCTTGCTGAGGGGCCGCAGGGGAGGTAGAACTACTGAGGCGCGGTTAAAGAGGTAGCCGATTTCAGGAACTCTGTCTTTGTCCGTTTCCTGCCATAACAACCCGCACATTCCAATCACGAAACTGTTTTCTCTCAGTACAACTGCCCAGCGCCCGTAGCCATCCTCTTGATAGGCATGGAGTTGCTTTTCAAGCCCAGCCACGGTTTCTTCCTCGCTCCAAGCGTGTCCCCAAGCGTACATTGTGTGCTTGTCCTTCACAATTTTTCGCATAGAAGGAAGGTCGTCCATCGACATTTCGCGAAGAATCAACCGCTCTGTGGATAGTATTTCTTTCATAAGCCGCACCTCCCGCACCTTTTGACACCCTTATCATTCATAGACACCATTTTCCTGGTGTTTTACGGTTGCAGGTAGCGCGAAACCTCCTGATCCAGCGCTTGCAATGCTTTGTCTGTCAGCGCTTCTCGCCTCACTTTATTACAGCTTTTGGTTTGCTGTTAAACTTCTCTCACAGAGATGCTCCCAGTTGATAGGCCACATCAAGGTGCTGGCTTTTAAGCACCTGCCACTGTGCGCCGCTTGTAGCCTCTGAACCTCCCAGGCACACAAAGCGCTTTTGTGCGGCGCGATCACAGATGCGATCAACCAACATTACTGTTTCCATCGCCTGATAACAACCCGATTTGCGCAGTTGCTCAACGGTATGGCCAGCCGCGCAAATGAACAGGGCCTCCTGTGCGGGTGTAACGGTTTGCGGTTGATAGGCAAAGCCAACGGTCCATACGCGGTCAAACCAGCCCTTCATTTTGGCTGGGCAGTCCGTCCACCAAACCGGATAGATAAACACCCAGACGTCTGCCTGAGACAGCTTCTCATGCTCAGTTATGACATCGGCCGCAAGGGGTCTGTCGGTGGCATAGGCAGCTTCGCGGGCATATTCGTCAGGGGTTAGTTCTGCTAAAAAATCCATCGCGTACAGATCAGAAACGCTCCAGGTATGTCCCGCAGCCTGGAGCCCGGCACAGAATGATTCGCGTATCTGATAGGTAAAACTGTCCCTGCTGGGATGAGCGTAAATGATATGGATATGTTTGGGGCTCAAAAGTTTGGGACTCAAAACAACACCTTTCCTTAGCGACGCCTGTTCTTGGCAACACCCTTCCTGGGAGATGCCTTTCCTTAAAATGACTGGTGTCTAATATCGCGCTGGTATCTACCAAGTGACAGGAAAAAGCATTTTATTGCCCCACGGTCAGCTTTCTGCCACTGAGCAGCAGTAATAGACTATACTTACCGTAGGGCCTTTACAAGACAGGGCTGGCATGTTTTTTTCGTGGCAAAAGGAGTTTGATGACATGGCTATTGAGATGCAAACAGCTTTTACAACTGAAATTGACGACGCAGAGGATGCCTTGGCCGATCTGTTCGCGCAGATTAACCTAGAGCAGCTGAAGGAAAACTCGCTGGCAGTTGTGACCTGCTATTACGATTTTCTGGAAACAGGGGTTTATGCCGCCCTGGCCAAACGGCTGCCCTTTGATGTGCTGGGTTGCACAGCCATGGCCAGCGCGGCCGAAGATGACCTGGGGCAATATCGACTTAACCTGTCCATTTTAAGCAGCGATGATGTGAGCTTTACAACAGTGCTAACTGAGCCGCTGGTTGATGCAGACTTTGCGCACAGCATCACTGCCGGTTACGAGCAGGCTCGTGCCAAACTGGAGGTGGATCCGGTGATGCTGTTGGCCTTTTTTCCCCTAAGTTTTACCCTCTCAGCCTCTGATATGCTCACCGCGCTCGACAGCGCCTGTGCGGGCGTACCCATATTTGGCTCCTTGCCCACCGGTTTTAACATGAACTATGACGGTTGTCACGTGTTTCTCAATGGTGAAGCACATCCTGAAAAAATGGCCTTGGCCCTTCTGGTTGGCAATCATGAGCCCCGGTTTTTTGTAACCCACATCCCCAGTCGCAATATCCGCGAGGCGCGTTTTACCGTCACAGAATCTAGGGACTGCGTGTTGTATAAGGTTAATGACGTCCCCGTTCGCGAATACCTGGACAGCCTGGGTCTTCAGATGAGCATGACCAGTAGAACCACTCTACCGTTTATGCTTTATTCCCTTGATGCGCAGACGCCGGTAGCTGCTTCTGTGTATGGCGAAAATGAGGATGGCAGCCTGCTGTTTGGCGTCCCTGTACCGGTAGGCATGACAATGGCCATTGGCGAGGTTGACCCTGAGGGCATCCTCAGCACCGGCATGGATTGTCTTGAGCAGCTTTTAGCCGCAGACGATAAGGTCGGCGCACTACTGATGCCTTGTATCAGCCGTTACATCATGCTGGCTCCTAATCAGGACTCAGAAATGATTGCCGTTAGTGAAACATTACACGGCAAGCTGCCATATGCCCTGCATTACGCAGGCGGCGAGATTTGTCCTATCAAAGACAATAAAGGGATGTGGCGCAATCATTTTCACAATTTTTCCTTTGCGGCCTGTGTCTTTTGATGTTGTTTATCAGATAAGTTAAAAGCTATGGATAACCATAACGATAGAGCAGGCGCTGAACAACAGGTAGCTCGGTCGGCAGCGGGTGCGATCCCCGCGCAGGCTCCCAAGCCTGCTGATTCTCCTTGCCCAGGCGCTACGCCTGTATCCCTGTCAGCCCCCGCGCAGGCTCCCAAGCCTGCTGATGCCGAGCCTGATGCCGAGATGGTTGAACTGCGCGCCCAGCTTAAGGAGTACAGCAAGCGCGAGAGGCAACTGATGCGCGAAATTGTGCATTTGCAAAACGCTATCGAGCAGGAAAAAAGCATCGCTGAGGCCAAAGCCAACCAGCAAATTGTCAAGACCCAGGCGCAGAGGGAGCGCGACAATTATTTTCAAATGATCCTGGCTTCCAGCATAAGCATCATTGTGCTGTTGGACAAAAAGGGAGAGGTTGCCTATCACTCCGGCGTACTGCGTGAAAAAATAGGGGCGGCCCCAGACAGTGTCTTTGCTGGTAAGACGTTGGCCGAAGTGTTCACGCGCCCGGATGCGGCGGAGTTGATTAGCCAGCTAAGCGCCATCATTGCAGAAAGCGCGCTTACCAACACGTCCAGGGAACTCAAAGCCCGCTGCGATCTGGATGGTAACGGCACCATGAACAGCTACAATATCTTTATTGCTCCCATGTTGGACAAGGAGGGCAACAACGAGGGAGCGATGCTGCTCTTCTATGATGTGACTGATCTGGAACAAGCGCGTGAAAGCGCCGAGGCGGCTTCCCGCGCAAAAAGTGAGTTTTTGTCCAACATGAGTCATGAGATCCGCACACCGATGAACGCCATCATCGGCCTGAGTACCCTCGCCACTGATTCCGAGGGTATCAAGCAGAAAAATGAGGCACTGGCCAAGATACATGCCGCCTCCGAGCACCTTCTCAATATCATCAATGACATCCTGGATATGTCTAAGATCGAGGCCAGTCGCTATGAACTTTCACCCGGTTATTTTGAGTACCAAAGGCTCATGAACAAGGTGCGCATGCTCAATCAGATTAGGGTGGAACAAAAACAGCAGCATCTGCGCATTACATCAGATCCGGATATTCCCGCAGTGCTCTTTGGCGACGATCAAAGGCTGTCGCAGGTTCTCAACAATCTGTTAAGCAATGCTGTTAAGTTTACCGCTGACGGCGGCACTATCACCATCGCCACAAAACTCCTGCGCCAGAAAGACAACCGGTGCGCTATTGAATTTCAGGTGCGTGACACCGGCATCGGCATCAGTCCAGAACAGCAGAAATTGCTGTTTACGCCGTTCACGCAGGCTGACAGTTCAACGTCACGCAAGTACGGCGGTACCGGCCTGGGCCTGGTAATCTCTAAAAGTATTGTCAAGATGATGGGTGGTCGCATCTGGTTGGATTCACGGCCAGGGGAAGGCTCAACCTTTTTCTTTACGGTAGAGTTGGGTGTTGGCACCGCCGCTGACCTGAAGGGTAGTGCAGAAGCTGAAAGCAGCCGGTTGACGAATGAGCAGATCGCAACTAAGCTCAGGGGTAAGCATTTGCTTGTGGCCGAAGACGTTGAGATCAACAAGGAGATAGTCTTTGCGCTGTTAGAACCGTATCACCTCCAGATCGATTGGGCTGAAAACGGCGCGCAGGCAGTGCAGATGGTAACTGCGGGCCCGGAACGCTATGATTTGATCTTGATGGATATACAGATGCCGGAGATGGACGGGCTTGAAGCCACCAGAAAAATACGGGCTCTTCCCAACAAGTGGGCCAAACGTCTGCCGATTGTGGCGATGACGGCCAATGTGTTTCAGGATGACATCAATGCCTGCATGTCGGCGGGCATGAACGACCATTTGGGTAAGCCGCTGGATTTTACAGCCGTTTTAGCTAAATTAATTGACTATATTGAGGATAAGACTGCATGAAACAACCTAAGATGAGCTGGAAAGAACTCCTGGAAATGATGGCTTCTAAGGGGGATGCTAACCAGGGATCAGGAAAATCTGGGGGCTCCGGCTCACGTGAAGCGGGTTCAGGCGGCACCCGCAACGTAGGGGATGCGCGCAAACCGCAATGGTCAGCCTCGGCCGACCAGGTGTCAGAAAAAATGAATCGATTGCTCAGGCGCATTGTCATGATCTTTCTCATTGCCCTGATTCCCATCCTGTTGATTTGTTACTGGTGGTTTCATCCACCCATCAACATCCAGAGCGCTGATACCTGGACGTTTGTAGGTACCTTGGTGCTTTTGCCCTGTTTTTGCTTGTTCTATTACCGATACCGGATGTTCAAACACGGGAGCGCCCGTCACTCCCAATCAAATTCCAAGGCTAAAACCTTTCGTTTGCTAGCTGCCCTGCCTCTGCTGGTAGTGGCCGTGGGTATAGGGGGCGCCTTGGCTTCAGCCGTCATCTTTCCAGGCAACGCTGAGCGCTACGCAGCCGTGCTACCAGTGGAGCCCAGTAACTTTACCAGTGACATCAAGCAGGTCAACTACGAGGAGATACCGGTGATCGACCGGGCCTCGGCGGCGTTGTTGGGTAATCGCGTGATGGGCGCTATTCCTGAATATGTTAGTCAATTTGAAATATCTACCCTCTACAGTCAGATCAACTACCGCAGCCATCCGGTGCGCGTGAGCCCTCTGCTGTACGCAGACTTCTTCAAATGGCTCAACAACAACGCCAACGGCCTGCCAGCCTATGTGATGGTGGATATGACCACCCAGGATGCCGAGATAGTGCGCTTGGAAGAGCCGATGCGCTACTCGCAGTCTGAGCCCTTTGAGCGCAATATTGACCGCCACGTGCAGTTGTCCTATCCCTTTTACTTGCTTGATGAAAAGTCATTTGAGATCGACGACGAGGGCCATCCCTGGTGGATTTGTCCCGTGCAGTCACGCACTATAGGTTTGTTTGGCGGCACCACCATCTCGCGGGTGATTATGGTGGATGCCGTTAGTGGGGCCAGCGAGGATCTGCCAATAGAAGATGTGCCGCAATGGGTGGATAGGGCGTTTCCGGCAGAGTTGCTTATTGAGCAGTACAACTGGTATGGTGCCTACAGAAGCGGCTGGCTTAACTCAGTATTTGGCCAGGAAGGTGTGGTACAAACCACGCCGGGAACCGACGGTATGGTGGGCTACAATTACATCGCCAAAGACGACGATGTCTGGGTTTATACGGGGGTGACATCGGCGGTATCAGATAACTCGATTGTTGGCTTTGTCCTGGTTAATCAGCGCACGGCTGAGGCTCATTTTTATGAAATTGCCGGCGCTACTGAGGATTCAGCCATGAGTTCAGCTGAAGGCCAGGTACAACACCTGGGCTACCGGGCCACCTTTCCGCTACTGTTAAACATCAATGCCCAGCCCACCTACTTCATGGCTCTCAAAGATGGCGCTGGCCTGGTAAAAATGTATGCCATGCTTGACATTCAGCGCTACCAGCATGTGGCGGTGGGTGATACGCTGGCCCAGTGTGAGCAGTCCTACAAGGCCCTGCTGCTCACCAATGGCGTAGAGATGGTTGATGACGGCATGGGCTCTCTCCAGCAAACCAGCGGACAGGTAGAACGCATCGCCACGGCCGTCATTGACGGTAACTCGCACTTTTACCTAAAGCTGCAGGACGATGAAAACATCTATGACTGCGCGCTGCCAGCCCTTTTTGTGGCGCTCACGGTAGAGGTGGGAGACAGGGTGGAGCTCACCTGGCGCGCAAGCGGTGAAGTGTGTGTGGTTGAAAGCCTGAAACAGGCCGACGGTTCTGATGCGGCTGAAGGATCAGGTGAAGCGGTAAATGCCAACGCAGCGACAGGTTTTGGTATAGCTGGCAACGCTGGCGCAACCGATGATTCTGGCGTAGCCAAAGGCGCGGGATTGGCTGGAAGTTCTGGCGCAACCGGAAGTTCTGGCTACTCTGAGGCAGCAGAGGGCTCTGATGGTTCTGGCAGCTCTGGCGCGGCCGGGAATTGAGGGGAAAGTAAGATGTGGTCTATTTGTCACCCAAAAAGTGAACAGGATGAAAAAGAGTGTGCTCAGCTGGGTAAATCCTTAAGCAAGTTGTCACAGCCAACTATTCTCACAATCCTGGCTGCCGCCGATGAACCCCTGCACGGTTATGTGATTGTAAAGCGAGCGGCTGATTCGCCGATGTTTGGTGGCGGCAGCCCCGATGCTACAGGGGTCTATCGCGCGCTCAAAGCCATGGAACAGGCTGGCCTGCTGACATCTGAATGGGACACGCCCAAGGCCGGACCCGCCAAGCGGGCCTTTACGCTTACGGAGGCTGGACGCATGACCTTGCGGCGCTGGGTAGACGCGTTGGCGTGTTATCAGTTGACCATTGGCAGATTGCGTGAGGAGGCGGCTTTAGCGTTGGAAATTGAGCTTCCACCAACGCCTGAGTGCAGCGGATAGGCCCCTATGCCACACGCGACAGCGCAGGAACGGTCTGTCCTGCAAGATTCGCCCTCAAAACCGCCAAAAAAAAGCTCATGTTCCGCGCAAACCACACAGGGCCCAGCACAAGGCCCGTTCTCTGCGCAAACCACACAGGGCCCGCCCCCCTTTACGCAGCAATTCTCTGCGCGTGGCATTATCATTGGCATCATCGGCTGTGTGATTATCACCGCCAGCTCGGTCTATACCGCACTTAAACTTGGCGCCTTGCCCTGGCCGATTTTTTTTGTGGTACTGCTGGCGTTGTTTGCGCTTAAACTGCTGGCCCGCCTGGGCCGTGCCACCAACATCAATGAAGCCAACGTATCGGCCACCATGATGAGCGCGGGTGCTATGGTAGCCGGTGGCCTTGCTTTTACCATCCCCGGAATCTATATTCTTGATTCCCAAGCCAGCCTGTCCCTGCCCACCGTTATCATCTGCGCGGCCTGCGGCGTGGCGCTGGGTTGCGTAGGAACGGCCCTGTTTAGAAAGCACTTTATTATACAAAGCCGGCTGCCCTATCCCGTTGGCAGCAGTGCTGCCCAAACCCTAAGAGCTGCGGACAGTGGCGGTCGCGGTGGGATTTTACTATTAATATCAGCACTTTTTGCGGGCCTTGTCGCCATAGCCCGTGACCTGCTGTCTCTGCTGCCCTCCATGCTTTTAAGCTGGGTGCGCATTCCCGGCGTCAGCTTTGGCATCTACTTTTCGCCTATGGCTCTGGGCATGGGCTTTTTGATTGCGCCAGCTGCGGCTCTTGCGTGGATACTGGGCGGTCTCATTGGAGATTTTGCTCTTGTGGTGGGAGGCGTTGGTGTTGGTCTCTGGGAACTTGCCCAAGCTCAGGACATGAAAACCAGCCTGGGCATTGGCGTGATGATTGGCTGTGGCGTTGGGCTGGTAATCAAGGTTTTGGCCAAGGCGGCACAAGCGTGGCACGGCACCCGTGCCCATGCCGCCAATAATCAGGTGCCGCCAGAGATGGATGGCCTCAGCAACGGCACCCGTGCCCATGCCGCCAACAACGCTCACGCCGCCAAGGTAGCCTCTGCGCCAACCTTGGCATCGGCTACCTCTCTGTTGGCAGAAACCACGGCATCGGCTGTTGGGCCTGTTGCCACACAGGCCACCGTGCCGGCCCCTGTGCCGTCTACCTATCAAAACCAACAACTGATCAAAACCCGTTGGGCAGTGGTGGTGGTGGCCGCTGTTGTGCTCGCCCTCTGTCTGGCGGGTGGTGTCAGCCCTCTGGCCGCGACCGGCCTGGCAGCGCTGGTATGGCTGGCAATGGCGATGTCAGCACAATGCACCGGCCAGGCCGGGCTTAACCCCATGGAGGTCTTTGGCATTATTGTTGTGCTGATAATTGCCCTGTTTGCGCAACTTGGCAACGTTGAAGCCTTTTTGGTAGCTGCTGTGGCCACGGTAGCCTGTGGTTTTGTGGGCGATATGACCAATGATTTCCAAGCGGGCAAACTGCTAAACACCAACCCCAAGGCCCAGTGGTTTGCTGAGTGCATTGGCGGTTTTATAGGCGCTATAGTGGCCGCCCTGGTACTAGCCTTACTGGTAAGCGCCTATGGCTCTGAAGCTTTTGGTTCACAAGAAACCTTTGTAGCAGCTCAGGCCACCGCTGTTGCGGCGATGGTTGGAGCCATTCCCCATATGCCGGCCTTTTGCCTGGGACTTGCTGTTGGATTGGTACTGTATATGGCCAAGGCACCGGTCATTACCCTGGGGCTGGGCATCTACCTACCCTTCTATCTTTCCCTGACGGTAGCGGTGGGGGCTATCCTGCGCCTGCTTCTGGGGCTGTTTTTTCCCACTTGGTCAAAGACACAGGATCCCATGGTGCTGGCCTCCGGGCTTTTGGCTGGTGAATCCATCGCTGGTGTTCTGGCAGCGTTGGTAACGGTGTTTTGGGGTCTGGGGGCGCAATAAGACAGTTGAACCGTCTTTTGCCTTTTGAGAGCGGGCTTCCAGGCCAAGCGGTGTATCAACCCACAAAGTGATATACCTCATAGCCCGCCTCAGCGCTGTAGAGAGGGGAGGCGGACATCTCTGTGAGAATGCCGTTTGTGCCATTTAGGCCGGTTGCCGTATCCACGCGTTGTACCCGATAGGTCACCACAATGCAGGGTTTATTGAACGGAGGGAGCATGTTTCTGCCTTCCGGCCAAACGTAATACAAAAATCCATCGGCGCTCGCCACGGTAGCAGTGCTGGAACCAACAAGGTAGTATCCCCAAAACCCAGGTGCAAAACTTGATGGCAGAAAGCGCTTGCCTATCAGAACGGCGGCGGAATCAATGTAGCCGAGGGCATCCCCACCAACCAGGCTTTTGAGTGCCTGTAGCTCCCACCCTTTGGTAAGACCTGATATCCCATTTTGGGCATAGGTGGCTGCAGATGTATTTGCGCTAAAATCACCCTTTGCATACGCCTCGTCCAGCACCGTGCGCGCTGCTACTGAAAAGTCTCTGGCATCCATCTTGTACTGCTCATCCTGCGCTTTGGTTATGTATCCCGTAAGGGCAGGTATGGCTATCGCAAGCAGGATACCTAAGATAACTATCACTACGATGAGTTCTACTAAGGTAAAGCCGCCTCGTCCTTCTGTAGCCCCTCGCACAAGGGGCGTCCGGTGAATTCCGCAGACCGAGGAGCCTTGGTGAGGGGCCACAGGAGAGTTTGCACTACTGAGGCGACGAGGTCGCAGAGTGTTTGAGCCGGCATCCCCTGTGTGAGGGGCTTCTGTGACGACAGTCCCGGAGACGTTTTTCTTTCCAGAACCTAAATCCGGGTACAAAAAACCGCCGGGCACATAAGCCTGGGCGGCATCTTTGGCGCGTGCATTCGCGCTCTCATAGGTGTTGGTGGATGGGCAAAGAACTAAGCTATGAGCCCCCCCCCCCCCGGGCATATTCTGGATGTATTTGCGCTCATGTGTTCCCGCTCCCTTCAGTTTGCCTGTCTTTGTGGCGCTTTGTCTTGGTGCCTGTTTTGCTTCCTGTCTTACCTGCTTGTGCTAACAGCGCATAGTATAGCACAAGC